>JAGQUY010000379.1 GCA_020438245.1 Bacteroidota bacterium | reverse complement strand
CAAGTCACGGTTCCAGTTTGCCCCGACTGGAGTTTGGTCATCATTGAATCTTTATCGAAGACGGGTGGCACGTCGCGCATTCGGTCTTTTTGAGAAATTCCCGAATTGGTTTTTCAATGGGCTTTTGGGTCATAAGACTCTGTTTCAACAATCGCCCCAACATGGCGTCATCCGTCGTCATTTCTATCCATACATTCTTGCTACTATCTGGATAGGAAACCAGAATGACGGGGATTAATCCTCGATGGAGCCCGTCTGAGGAGACTCTCCAAGTACTGTCACTCGTCTGCACTGTCCCGGGTTCCGTGTATATACGCCAGCCGATTTTCAGTTCAACGGGACGATGAAAGACTGCGATCCGTTCATCAACGGTCCGCACTCGAACTTCAGGTGTCGCGGCACACGACCAAACGATCGCTGCCGTCAGGATACTTAGAATGCTTTTCATTTAATCCTCCAAGCGTAAGAAGGGTCCTTGCAATATAGGGATTTCCCGGAAGACAAAAACTGTCCAATGTCATATCCGCGACAAGAATTGGAGAATCCGCATTGCACGGCTGAATGTGTTGGGGTATCTTGACACCAAACAATGCGGAGAATCCTATGTTTACCATGAAGCCAATTGGCTATGTTAAGAGCCCGTATTCCGACACCGCCCAGATTCCGAAGGGACCGGGCGCAAAGCACGAAGCCGAAGGAACACTCGAGTTTTTGCCCGAATTTGAAGCAGGGCTCAAGGACATTGAAGGTTTCTCTCATCTATTCGTGATTTGGGTCTTTGACCGTTCACAGGGATTTGATCTGTCCGCCCACCCGCCAACGGCTAAAAAGCCGCACGGCATTTTCTCCACTCGATCGCCGCGGCGGCCCAATCCTATTGGCCTCACGGTGGTTAGGGTCCTCCAGTGCGCCGGACCGAAGGTTCACGTGCATGGGGTGGATATGCTTGACGGTACGCCGATACTTGATATCAAACCCTATCTGTCCAGTATACCTGATAACCAGTTGAAGCGCGGTTGGATGGATACGGGCGGATAAACGTAATGAGACCGTTCTTTTTTGATTCTCCAACGTTCAAACCATCTGACATACATGCCGTTCGTCATGTCCAAAACGCTTCGCAACTCGTACCTTCAAGTAGCGATAGAAACCGCGGCAAGGAGGTGAACGATGTCACCCAACGTCAGCCATCAAAAACTGGCCCGGCGCATGGAGTTCGAGTTGATCCGTTTTGTTGAAGAAAATAAACTCGGAGAAGTATTCGATGCGCCCCTGGATGTTTTCCTAAGTGCAAACGAGACTGTGCAACCGGACATTTTTTTTGTTTCGCAGACCAATCGTAAGATCATTCGTGATCGGATTCACGGTGCACCGGATTTGATTATTGAAATTCTTACAGATCTGTCCGAATATCATGAACTCGGTGAAAAGAGGAAACTGTACGAAAAGGCCGGGGTCAAAGAATTGTGGGTTGTTGACTCGATGGAAAAAACAATCGAGGTTTTTGTCTTGTCGGGAAAGGCATACAAGACTTTCGCGAAAGTACAGCACTCGGGCCCCATTCGCTCCAAGCTGCTCCCCAAGTTCGGTGTCATTGTGGAAAACATCCTGTGAGTGCGCATGAAAGAAGGGAGGCCCGGCTACAGGGACCTCCCCATGGTATCCCCACGGCCACATCGCCGACATGACCGGATCAAGCTATTTGTTCAACACCTCGCTTCGGTTGACGCGACTGATCTGTTGCAAGCGGCATGCCGTTGCTAAGTGTTTATTTAATAATACCTGTGCTTTGCACTGGTGTGTTAACACTTCCAACAGCAAGAAATTTCTTGCGAAAAAAAAGGGGCTGCCTCTTAAGGCAGCCCCTGAAACGGTATTCGGTCGTTTCACTCAATTCAACAGATATTTTTCCATAAACAAAATGGTTGAATAGAATTCATAGTCACGATTGGATTTCTTCGCGAATCCATGTCCTTCATCCTTGGCGATCATTAGCCAGGCCGGAGTACCGATCTTTTTCAAGGTAGCCATCATTTGTTCAGCTTCACTGGCCGGCACCCGAGGATCGTTTGCTCCTTGAATGATGAAAAGCGGCTTCTTGATTTTTTCCGCATTGTTCACCGGGGCGATTTTGAGCAAGTACTCCCTCATCTTGGGATCACGCTCGTCGCCGTATTCAACCCTTCGCAAATCCCTTCGATACCCGGACGTGTTTTCCAGAAAGGTAACGAGGTTCGACATACCCACAATCGCAACGGAGCACTTGATGCGGTCGCTGTAGAGTGTCGATAAAGCAAGCGTCATATGTCCGCCATAGCTGCCGCCGGTGATCATGACTCGGTCTGCATCCAAGTCGGGTTGTGTTTTGATCCAGTCCAAAAGCGCGCCAATGTCCTTGTAGGAATCTTCCCGCAGAAATCCGTTGTCGAGGGTCATGAACGTCTTGCCATATCCGGTCGAGCCGCGAACGTTTGGAAAAAGGATTGCAACTCCGAGTTCATTCAAATAATAATTATCCCGACCGATAAATGACGGCTGCGACTGCGCCTCCGGGCCGCCGTGAATGTCGATGACAACAGGCCGCTTTCCGGCAAATTGCTTCGCAGGCCGGTAGAGGAATCCTGAGATGGTTTTGTCGTCGAAACTCTTCCATTTGACAAGGGACGGTTCTGTAAAACGCTCCGTTTGAACTCCACCCGTCTCGCTGAACGTCCATCGTTCAATTCTTGATTTTTTTATGTCGATGGAATACACATCGTACGAAGTACGCGGAGAGCCCCACGTAAAGGCGATTTCATTATTGTCCGCCCTCCAATCGACTCCGCCCATCACGCCGATCGGCATCGAGGGTAATTTGATTTCCTTGCCCGATGTAAGTTCCATCGTATGAAGAACATGAACTCCGTCTTCATTGGTCACAAAAGCAACCCGATTTCTGTTCTTTGAAATGGAGAAGTTGTCGACATCCCAATGGATGTGACTGGTCAGGAAATTCATTTTACCGGAAGCAATTTGAAGAGTCGCCAATCGTTGGAACTCCGAACCGGCATCTGTGGAAACCAGGAGTCCGTTTCCATCCGCGGTGTATGCCCCGCCCCCATAGGAAACCGGGTCTTTGCCTTTGGGTGTAAGATTGGTTTTTGTATTGGTGACGAGATTGAAATCCCACAAATAACTCTCATTTACAGATATATAGTTCATTACCAGAAGCCGCGTGTCGTCGGGCGACCAGTCCATAACAAACCACCCGCCCCCTTCCTGTTCAAACGCAAGACGGTCGCTGGAAGGGTCCCTTGGATCCATCACCCAGATATCCATATCGTTTCCGTTCCGGCGGTTTGACTGATAAACGATTCGATCGCCTTTATTGCTCCATAATCCGCCCGTATTTCTCGATTTGCCGTCTGTCAAAAGAGTCGTGACGCCCGTTTCCATTTCATATCGGAATATCTGGTAGTTCTCGGACCCACCGATGTCCCGCATAAGGAGAAAGAACTTTCCGGCAATCGGATCAAAGTATCCTCCTCGGGCAGTCTCATTGAAGAACGTCAACTGTTGTCTTGCACCGCCCGGATGATCTACAAGATGCAACTGGCTGGTTTCTCCAAATCGGGTCCCAATGATCATCTTTCTCTCCGTAGGGTGCCAGCTTCTCATGCTGGCGGAGCGAAATTCACTGTACTTGGTCAACTTTTCGGCAAGCGCGGCCGGCACGTCCGGCACACCGTCCAGAATCAGGTTGTCGCCGGGACGAACAACGTCGTCCTGGGCCCGCAAAAATCCCGACATGATCGACGTAAATAGAAGAATTACTGTTAAATGTCGCATGGTGGATCTCTTTATAGTTTGTTCGTAATAGAGTACGAGGTGTTCAAATCCCTGGGAATATCGAGCAACTTCCCTAAGTCACCCTTGATGTCGTCCGTCAATGCACCATACTTGGTTAGAAAGGTCTGTGCTCCGTCATAGTTGCCTTCCGCTTGAAGTTCCAGGATTGTTTTTGCAAGAGAAGCAACCGCATCCTGAAATTTGTCAAAGTGGACGACCCATTGACCTTTATCGTTTCTGCCCAGAGCTCCTTTTTCTTTCAGGTATACCATTTGAGCTATGTTGGCTTTGCCGTGTGCTTCTTCTGCCCCAAAGCGAATGGATCGGAACAATCCGGCCAGATAGGTCACGTAGAACTTCTTCATTTCCTCGTCGTTGTACATGCCGCTCTTGTGGAAATAGTCCATATTGTAAATGCCCAAGACATCGGCCTTGGCTTCTTCAATAGCCGAATGCAGATCTTTCATGGCCATCCGAACGTCTTTGGATTCATCTCCAAAGACCGTCTGACGACCCAGCGTATGCGACACTTCATGCATGGTAACAAACGTGGTGAACGCATCCCGATCTATATAGGACTGAAACTCCTCTGCAACCAGTTTCTGTCCGATGGGCACCAGGATGGTGTTAAATTTGGCCTCCATGATGTTCTTATACATTTGCTTTTTGCCGCCAAATTTTTCAGTAACCCGTGAATCATTGGGTAGCGAAGCAGCAATGGTCTTAATCCCTTTCTGAAAATCACCGGCGAAATAGGCTATGTTCACGACTTCCAGAACATTCCCCTTGCCGGCCGTCTTGCGAATATATTCCTTTTTCTCGGGCAGATTTTGTTCGAGCGCATCAATATGGGACTTGAAGACCTGCAGATCGGCTGTGCCTTTCGGATCCTTGATCATGACCGCCGCTTCATACGCGGCCTTGTAATTAAACAGGTTGTCTTCATAGTTTTCAATAGGACCAATCACGACATCGACGTCATTGTCTTTGAGCTGCATCCACAGCAGATCGCTGTCGTAGTAGTCGTCGGTAGTCACTGCGATGGCTCGTGCAGCCAGATAGTTCTTCAGCGATTCATTGTCCGCAAGTTCGGATGCTTTTTTCAGCAACTCGGCCATGGCCGTCACCTCGGCATTGTACATTTCATGATACGGAACGGCCTTCAGCTGTCCTCCGTCTCTCACAATCACGGTGTACAATCCGGTCAATTCCTTTTCCATGGCAGGATTCTCTTTGACAAACTTCTCAAATTCCACTTTTGTCATGTCCGCCGGATAAAACGCCGCTCCGTCCGGGTGTTCCGCCGGTCCTTCTCCGACAAACCGTTTACGGTCTTCCCGATCATACGGTCCGTAGTTGATCATCACATACTCAAGCGCCTCTTTTGAGGCTGCATCGTTTTTGGAAAGCAGCATCTGACGTGTCGAATTGGCATCAAAGGATGTCTGCTTCCAGAAGATTTGATCGGCATATTGCGATGCCTGTACGAGCGTTTTAACCAATTCGATCTGCCTGGGAGATAGAGAGCTCATGTCCACTGTTATCTCAACCGGTGCAAACGCTTCGATTTTTTTTCGCAGGGAGGTTTCATTCATGGCTTCTTTGGGTTTTTGACAGGCCGTGGCAATAAACGCCAGGACAATGAGGTTGATGACTTTCATTTTTTCTCCATTCTTTTTCATGTCACAGAGGCAAAGTGACACTGGAACCAACTCGAAAAAACTAATCCAGAATTTCTTCTTGGACTCTCCGTGTCACTTTGGCTTGTTCGAATTGATTCGATTTACTTTTTCGGATCGACCGGCGGCTTCGGCAACTCAACCGGTTTGTTCTTCATTTCCTGTTCCACAACTTCAACGGCTTTGAGCAATTGGTCGTCGATTCCCGCATACTCTCTGGCGGGATCGTTGTCCACGACGATGTCGGGATCCACGCCGTGGCCCTCAATAATCCAGTTTTTTCCCTCGGTATCGTAGCTTGCAAACTCAGGCTTCATTAGAAAACCGCCGTCTACCAGAGGCAGTGAGCCTCGGATTCCGACGACACCACCCCAGCTTCTCTTGCCAATCAACTTACCCAGCTTCATCTTTCGAAACCGATACGGAAACAAATCACCGTCAGAGGCCGAATGCTCGTTCAATAGACACACCATCGGACCCATGAACGTGGCATATGGATCGGGAACCGGTTTGACGTTTCTCGCCATATCCACCATCATGATCTCGCGGCGCAGGCGCTCAATCAACATGGGCGACACGTTTCCTCCGCCATTGCCACGGACATCGACGATAAGACCTTTCTTTCGAAGCTGAGGATAAAAATATTTGATAAACTCGTTCAGACCGTGGACACCCATATCAGGTACGTGAATGTAGCCCACCTGTCCGTTGGTTGCTTTGGCCACCTTTTCGATATTGGAACGCACCCAGTCATAGTAATAAAGCTCGGATACATCGTCCACCGGTTTGACGGAGACTTCCCGTGCGCCGTCACTTGAGGGCTTGCTGTTCACGGAAAGGATGATTTGTTTTCCGGCGGTATTCATCATGAGTTGGTAGAAGTTGGAAACCGTGTTGGTTGGTTTGCCGTTCACTGCAACGATGTAATCACCTTCCGCCACATCCACCCCAACCTCGGTGAGGGGCGACCGAACTTCGTTTCGCCAATTTTCACCCTTGATGATTCTTCGAATTCGGTAATATTTGGATGCCGCATCCCGGTCAAGCTCAGCGCCCAACAGGCCCATATTCATTCGTTGCACCGCGGGACGCTCTCCTCCGCCGACATACGCATGACCTATATTGATCTCCCCGATCATCTCACCGATGACATAGGTCAAATCGTTGCGATGATTGACGTGGGCAACGAGAGGTTCATATTTCTTTCGCATGCCAAGCCAATCAACCCCATGCATGCTTGGCAAATAGAGGAAGTCCCTCATCTGACGCCAGGATTCATTGAAAATTTGCTTCCATTCCGCACGTCGATCAAGAGTCATCTCCATTGCAGACACGTCAATCTTTTCTTTGAGATCGGCTTTGCTCTTTGGTAAATCGATGATATAGTAGTTACCCCCGGAGTTCACCAACATCTTCTTAGTATCTGCTGATATTTCGTAACCGTTGATCTGGCCGATTTCCGTTTCTTTCTGATCTTTGAGATCGTAGACAAGCAACACCGGTTTGTCATCACCGGACGATTTTCGATTGTAATAAACCTTCCCGTCAACACAGGCAATGTTATAATAGTTGCCTGAGGGAATCGGGAGCCCGATGATTCGATCTACAAGTCCATCGATATCCACTTTAACTTCGACTTCCTTTTTGTCGCCGTCTTTCTTGTCTTTTGATTCCTTCTTTTCCGACTTGTCCGCTTCTTTCTTAATCTCCACTTCATCATTTTTCAGCTTGAATGGCGATTCGGTGTCTTTGGCCAAGGTAACCAGAAAGACTCTGGCCATATCTTCATAAGCATGATTCCATTCCGTCCAGCTGTAAATAGGATTAAAATCTCTATTGGAACCGAACACGATGTACTTTCCGTCGCTGGAAAAATTGGCATCGCCACTTGTGTACCACCCGTCGGTAACCGGGTATGATTTCTTTTGGTCAAGTGAATAGAGCATGACTCTGTTCATCTGATCATCCTCATTACGGCTGTAAACAATCCATTTGCTGTCCGGTGACCATGCATAGTTGGTGAATTCCCAGTATTCGGCCTGATCCACTTCGGTGACGGCCTTGGAATCTACATCTATATAGCGCAATCGGAGCTTTTTATCCGCCCAGAGCAACTTCTTCGAATCCGGCGACCAGTACATTTGGTAGTAGTATGTGTCCGCGTTCCTGGTCAGTTGGGTTTGCTTTCCGCTTCCATCCTGTGCGATCATATATATTTCGTTTTCACCAGAGGCATCCCCGATATAAGCGATCCATTTCCCGTCGGGAGACCATTTGGAATTGCGCTCGTGCACGCCTGAAGAATTGGTCAGGTTGCGGGTAATACCATTTTTTACTGGAACGGTGAAGACCTCCCCGCGGGCTCCAAATAACGCGCGTTTTCCGTCGGGGGCTATTTCGTAGTTGGTGATGCTGCGACTCACGTTGACCAATCCTCCGCGCCCTCCGGCAAGATCATCCGCTACCTTGATCACAAGTTTGGTCAATTGTTCATTCTGTGTGTTAAACCGATAAATGGAACCGCCGTTTTCAAACACGATGAAGTTTTTGCCTATCGACGGAAACTCGATATCAAAATCGGTGAACGAGGTCAGTTTTTTCGTTTCTTTGGATCCTAGATCATAAACATACAGATTCATCTTCTTGGTATCTTCGCGGTCAGAAATAAAGTAAATCCGGTTACCGCTCCACATGGGAAAAAGATCGGAGGCGTCGTTGTCGGTAATCTTTTCGGTTTTTTTAGAATCAAAGTCATAAATCCAGATTTCGTCGGCCATGCCCCCGCGATAACGTTTCCAGGTTCTGAATTCACGGAAAATCTGATTGTAGGCCATTTTCTTGTCATCCGGAGAAAAAGAACAAAAGCCGCCTTTTGGAAGAGGGAGTTCTTTTTGCATTTCGGCATCAAGACCGACTGTGAAAAGCTGTCCAATAAAGGAGTTGAACGATTTCATTCTCGATCTAAAAATGATTTCGGAAGATTTGTTTTTCCAACCCATGACAAGGTTGTTTGGACCCATTCGGTCAGAGACGTCATCCCGCCCGAGTGTAGCGGTGTAGGTCAACCTCCGGGGTTCTCCGCCGGTAGAGGGCATCACGTAAACCTCCGTATTGCCATCGTATTGCCCGGTAAAAGCCAGCCACTTTCCATCGTTCGAAAACCGGGGGAACATCTCGTAGCCGTCATTGTTGGTTAGTTTTCGGGCTTGTCCGCCATCAATACCTGCGGTGTATAAGTCACCCGCGTACGAAAAAACGATCTGTTGACCGTCCGTAGCGGGAAATCTCAGCAGCAACGTTTCATCTTGAGCAATGCACAACGATGAAACCAAAAGCAACATCCAAAGCGCTTTCATGGTACCTCCGAAAAAAGAAGTGATGTGTATAAATAAGATGACGGAGCTTGAATCTTGAGCATACCAGCTCCAAATACCAAATGATTATCCACTACACCAGGCGGGTTGGGTCGCCTTGATGTTTGGACGAAATCTTATACGAATTTTTTGGGAAAAGTTACAGCGTAGAGTGGTGTTTTTTATAGATTTTTAAAATGCATTCTGTGCCACAATGGAGTAATTGCTCAGCCGTTGATCCACGGAAAACTCCCAACCCAGTATTATTTTCTTGCGTTCCGCCCCCCATCGATAGTTGCCAAATTCACCAACACTGCGAATCACACGGTGACACGGAATCAAATACGCAATCGGATTCCCTCCCACAGCTCCACCAACAGCACGGGAAGCCGTCGGCCTGCCGATAGACTTGGCGATTGACTGATACGTTGTAAGCTGGCCGGCGGGAACCTTCATTAGAGCCTCCCATACCTTGATTTGAAAACTCGATCCCAATAAATGCATATGGGATTTCCCCCTACCTGTGAAAATACGTTTGACATGGGGTTCTGTCTTTTTGATATCCTTTGTAAGTCGCGCCTTTGGAAATCGGGTTTGCATATCGGAAAGCAAGCCGGACAGCCCTGAACCATCGTCAAAGGCCAGATAACATATCCCTTTGTCCGTCACCCCAATCAGACTTTGTCCGAAAGGCGTGGCGTGAAAACCGTAGGAAATTTCCAACCCTTCTCCACGCAATTTATATTCTCCGGGAGTCAGTGCCTCGGTCGTTACAAACAGATCGTGCAGGCGGCTCGGGCTTGAAAGCCCGCTGTCGTAAGTCACCTCCAACAGGTTCTTCGATTGATCAAGCAGCGACTTGGCGTGCTCTTTGGTCAAGAACTGCAGAAATTTCTTGGGACTAATGCCCGCCCAGCGGGTAAATATTTTTTGAAAGTGAAACTCACTCAGATGTGCTTGCTTTGCTATTTCTC
>JAGQUY010000378.1 GCA_020438245.1 Bacteroidota bacterium | reverse complement strand
CCACTGAGCGCGACGTCATCTGGCGTATGTTCACAGGGAATTTCGTACTTGTTTCCATTGATTCGTACAAGAATTTTCTTCTGTAACGGGTCGAATATCAATTCCCGGTCGGTCAGCGGATTCATTTCAAAAATTCGTGCAGACGCGGATCGCCATAACGCAGCTTTTTGCCTTTTGGTAACGGCATCCAGAATGCTCGTAATTTCCTCGGCACCATCCTCCACCGCAGGATTGTCGGGTTGCGCCGCGACCTCGTCAAGAGGGGTCAGGGTAGTATCGTAAATCGTCCAGGTATTCATCTCCACGCATCGGTATCCTTCCGGGGACTTGACAATTACGGTTTTCCCGTCGCCGGAGAACTTTGCAAACTGTATAGGGGTATCGACACGGAGCTTCGCTACGGATCGTCGCGAGAAAGGATCCCAAAATGTAAGCAGCCCCTCGGAAACAGACAGGATGTACTTCGCGTCCGGACTGATTTCCACGTGCACGGTGCTTGAGTTTAGGGCAAAGCTGTAAGGCGCAAATGTTGCAAGTTTGGGAGAATAGGATTCAAGGATGGAAGAAATAGGATCGTACATCCAAAAAACAAGGACGAGAAAAACAAACGCAGGGCCGGCCCATCGGAGGCGTTTAGATTTGGAGCGTTCGTTCATGAAATAAGGTAAAGAATGAAAGATGCGGGCACAAGCAAAAGGAGGAAAAAGTGGAGGTGCGTAATTCTTTAAGGTGCTATGCGGTCTGGAAAGAAGCTGTCGCAGTTGCTGCACAAATGCATCTTTGGCATGCAAATACTTCTTTACGGGTTGAATATGCCGATCGATCTGCGATATATTGTGATATGCCTGAATTTAGAGATCTCCTTGGCACAACAACCCGTGTCGTCTGGAGGGCTTTCATCTTGATGCTGACGGGTTCCTCGATGCTGGATGCCCAATCGATGAGCGATTCATTGCTGCTCCGTCGCATCGTCGGTTTGCATGTCGTTCGGGAATCGTCGGTTGATCTGACGAGGCCGTTCACAATGGACCTTCTTCCCAAAAGCCAGCTGACCGCCGGATTTATTCCGTCGGACAAGACCATAGGAAATCGGGAGCTTGGCGTTACCATCGACGGACACGCTTGGACTAACTGGATGCGGTATGCCAGCGGATTATATACCGAAGAATCCTATCGTGTGAAAAATTCATATCTCATGCGTTCCCAGATTTCTGCACAGGCATTGGTTGTAGAAGACAAATACTCACGTCTTCAATTGGATATGAATGTCAATCGATTTCGCCGATTTGGACCATCGTCCGAAATGGACCGAGCCTCCGGGATGCTCGTGGGTAGTGAGCTTAGATTTGGATTCCAGCGTTTTGAACTCACCAAGGAAACCGCTTGGAATACCGGCAGGCGAATGCCCGGAGCTTCCGAGTTTCTATTCAATACAAGTTTGGGGTATTCTGTGGGCCCCCGATCACGTGTGCTCCTGCGGTGGTCCAACTATTCACCGGGGTTGTATCGGTTCTACCATCCGTTATGGGAGGCCGGGTTCAAATTCGGTCAATGATCAGGGAAGATCTGAATCCACCGTCCGTCGAACCCTCCGTTTTCCTTCTTTTGCCATCCGACAGGTAATCGGTACGAACTCAGAGATTTCGGATCATCTTCAGCCGGCCACTCATCCTTCAAAGCCGACAAGGATCTGAACATGAACATATCGTGTTGCCGGAAGGGAGGTGCGCCGTTCCTGGCCGTGCCCAATCGAATTGAACCCCAGAACCAGTTCTTGGCCACATATCCGGTTCGGCCACGTCCGTTATAACTTGGATCGCGCCGCGCAAGCGGATAGAATCGTTTATCCGGTCCCGGTGGGATGATGGACCGACCGCTTGCATCCTTGAGCGCACTCTGGAAATCTACCATATACAGAACCCGCAGTTTCTTGATTTTGAGTGCCTTCCAGTCGCTATCCTCCAGCATCGAGGGAATAATATCTGCAATATCCTGTAACTCATAGGTTATGCGTCTGGTATTCTCAGCCGTGAGTGCTGTATTCTTGCTTCCCCCGTAGGCAAGACGTCGGGAGGATGCGGGTGTTATTGCTTTCGCGTTGAGCGATTTACAGGTGGCGCTTGATGATTCGTCAACAAAAATATAGTGGAAAGTCTTTTGAGAATATCGGATCGGTTTTCCGCGAAGTGTATTGAAAGGGCCTTCAATATCTACGACAGCTTTTCCCATGTCCGCAGTCAGGTCTGTGGTAACGAACTGCAATTCGTGGCCGTTGAGCGAATCCGAATCGCCGGCATGCGGCTCGTCCCATTGGGCCTGCCAAAGAAGCGGGTGCTTACCGTCCCGTGTCCGAAAGAATTTCAGCCGGACATCATCGCCCCGCATGGCGTTATGAATATTGTGCGTTGTTATGATGACGTAGCTTATGGTCTCCTGCTGCCCCGGCTCCGCCCCAACGCTGTCGATCCGCATCTCGATTCGTTCCCAGTCATGCAATTTTCCCCGTTTGTCAATGGGATGATAAATGTGATATAGAAGCTTGAGGCATTTGTGGAGACGACCGTCCGCATCCGCCTCCATAAATTCAATCAACGCAGTGTACAACGTCGGCCTGATCCTCCAATTTGGAATCTTACCGTCCTGATTCGGTACCCGGTAGATATAGGAGAACAAGTCACGTTTCCAGATGGCATTGTTCTTGAAAACGTCGTCGTCGAACTTCCAATTGCTGATCCAGTCCCATCCGGCCCGAGAATTTCGAAGCAAAGTATCGGGTGCGGATTCTTCGGCGCGAACAAGAAGAACCGGTGAGTAGTAGTGCAAGAAAGCTTGACGTTGTGGGGTCGACAACCGCCAGGATTTTTGCCGGCTTGCGCCCGGGGAACTCAACATGATCAGAGATTGGATCGACCGGGCCGTGTCTTCTTCCGTGACGGCGTTTTCCAACTGCAGTACTTGTTGATCGGCGGAAAGCAGCGCTTCGATATCCAGACGCGCTGTTCGTGGATCTCCAAAACTGTCGGACGTCATGTCCGAGAACTTCAAGATCAGTTTCAGCAAGCCATTTTCGTCGGTCAGTCCCCGGACGTCTTTCGTCTCGACCATACAGAAATTGTCCGGTTCGTCGGAGTCGGTACACGGAAAGTTCGCGTAACTCATCCACTTGACTCGTCCGGTAAAAACGATCTGCACTCCAGCCAACGGAGCGCCATCCTTGTCGATGACGCGAACGGTCGCGCTGCGTTGCAGATTATCCGGCTGTCCTCGTACGGCAGACGCAAGCGTGAGCAATAAAAAGAGTAGGGTGACATCAAGGAGTCGGAACATGCATCAAAGTAGCCGCTTCGATCATTCCGTTCAACCCATTTGAATGTCCGGCTGACCGTTGACTGAGAACTCGTTTCTTTCTAAGTTGATCAAGTAACATCACTGCTATTCTCTGCCAAAATGTTAGGAGACCACATGAGAACCTTACTCGTACTCATGCTATTGGGCGGACCCCTGTGGGCGCAAAAGAAAGCGGCCGGCGATTCGTATGCAGGTCCAAACCCGCGGAAAATGATCCTGATCGGATATGTCAAAGGCAAGAACGCGGATGGGATCGGCGGACAGTACATTTCGTATGACCGGAACCGCATGGGCTTTCAGTGGCCAAGCAGTCTTTCAGTGGATTTCTTCGATATCAAGAATAATGACAAGAGCGGAAGCCTGACCACTTTCAGCTTTTCTTTCAAAGGGTTGTATATTCGTCCGCAGTCCCTGCTTGCCTACTCATTGGGCATCGCGATACCGCTTGGTCAGGAGTCTGTTGACGAGGGTGCCAAGACCAAAACCAATTTCTTTGTGGGCGGTGAACTGCGCGAGTCGGTCATGTTTCTGCCGATGGGAAACGGCGTCGTAGTAGAAGCAGGCCTCTTTCAAAAATACATATTCAACAGTGAGCTGTATCCGTGGGACATCGGTGTGCGGGCCGGGGCGGGCGTGCAGTTTTGAGTCGGACTTTTTTCGAAATCTTATCTGAGCAAGTGCCTGCTCAGTTCGAGCAACTCATTGGACGCACAAGCATTCGGTATTGTAAGACGTCAAGTTCCCAGCGTGGCCACCATCACCGCCTTCATGGTA
>JAGQUY010000377.1 GCA_020438245.1 Bacteroidota bacterium | reverse complement strand
ACAGTCTGCTGGTTTCCAGTTTGGTTTCTTGGATGGAAAAAAATCCGGATGTCGGGATTTGTGCGCCAAAAATATATTTTTTTCACCCCCCGGATATGATCTGGTTTGCCGGAGCCGAATTGAAACTTTATAAAGGACTATCGCAGCACATCGGAATTCGCCATAAAGACAACGCTCAGTTTGATGCCGTCAGAGATTGCGACTACGTTACGGGTTGTGCGATGTTTATTAGAAGATCTGTCATTGAAAGCATCGGACTGCTCGATACCGGGTTCAGGATGTATGGTGAAGATGCCGACTATTGTTTCCGCGCGAAAGAAAGAGGATTTCGCATTGCGTACGTACCCGCCGGAAAGGTTTGGCACAAAGTGTCCGCTGCCGTGGGCGGACAACTTCGGCTGAGAAAAATTATTCTCAGAATCCAAAGTAACCTTCGATTCTTTCGCCGTCACGGGCATTGGTGGCAGGTGCCGTCCGTTCTTTTATTTCATTTTCTGGAGGCCTTCCGGGTGCTCGTTCTTGCAACGAGGGGGCGCCTTAGGTCCTAATTTTGTTTTTCCGGAAATTTCCCCTTGATATCTTCCTTCTTTCTGTTTACGATGGCGCAACTGTAGCCCACAAAAGTGGGCTGGGTGCTCTATCGGGATAGCAGTTGTTCTCTATCGTGACCGTTGGTCACCCGAATAGTATGATTGTTTTTGGAGGAGGAGAAAATGAAAAACCACTTTCTTGTCGTCATGGCACTGGTATGGTCAGCTTTTTCAGCCGGCTGTGCCTCCTTTAAGGATTTGGCGACTATTCAAAAGGAGCTCGGTATAACGGAAATGCCGGTGCAGGAAAAGTATCCTGAGGCCGACGCCGTAATTGTTTTGGAATCCCACGATATTGATGTGGATTTCGATACAAACTGGGAGCTGTCCACGTATGAAGACGTGCATGTGATCAAAAAGGTATTCAAAAATCTGGATGAACACACCAGTGTGGAAATAGAATTGAATTCCAACTACAAACTGGAATCCGTTTCCGCCCGTACAATTCTACCTGATGGGAAGATCATTCCTGTTGAGAAATCCGAGTTTCACAAAGTCGTCGGCGGCGGGGAAGACGGTGTTTTCTATTCAGATCATGTGACGGTCAAGTTTGCGTTCAAAGGCGTCCAGAAAGATGCGGTACTTGAATATCACTATCGAGTCCGGAATGACTTCCCGTTTGCCCAAGACGTGTGGTTTGTGGAAGGCTCGTATCCAAAAATGCGAAACATTTACCGCTTGAAGGTGCCGAAAATCCTGTTGGACCATGGCTGGAACTGGGTATTCAAACCGTACCATTGCGATCCCGGCAATCCAAAAATGACGACGCCCATTCAGGTCAAGGACATTGATGTTCAGCTCAAACGGACCTTTGAATGGTATCTTAAGGACATTCCGGCCTTTCGCAGAGAGCCCAGGATGCCGGCGGTCCGCAATCATCTGGCCATGGTTCGTTTTGCTCCCTTTGATTGGAGGAGCTATGATGATATTGCCAGGTGGTACTACCGAAATCATTTTGCGAGCCGTCTTCAATTGACCGAAGCCTTGCGAACAAAGGCGGAGGAGTTGACAAAAGGAGCATCAGGGGAGGAGGACAAAATCCGTAGAATTTATGATTACGTACGGCGGCTTCGGTATGTGGCCATCGAACTTGGAGTGGAAGGTATAAGACCAAATCTTCCCGAGACGGTTCTTGAACGACAGTACGGTGATTGCAAAGACAAGTCTATACTTACCATTGCGCTACTCAAGGCAATCAATATTAATTCGTACCCGGCTCTTGCGCTGACGGCAGACGACGGACTCGTAGACATGGCATTCCCGAGCTGGAACTTCAATCACATGATTGTGAAGGCCGTAAAGTCGGACGGACAGGCTGTCTGGATGGACCCTACTGCCGAGAGTTTTGAACTTGGTGATCTTCCGTGGGTGTGCGAAGGCGTCAATACGTTGGTAGTTTATGAAGACGGTCACGGAAAGGTTGAGGCGACTCCGATGTCGACGGCCGATCAAAACGCCATGGAGGTTTTTATCGGTATCAAGGCGTCGGCCAAGGATTCATTGGAGTGCCGATGGAACATCAAATTTGTCGGAGAAGAGGCTTTTTACTACGAGAATTATTTCAAGGATTTTTCAGACGCCACCATCAAGAAATTCTGTCATTCCATGATTATTGACCAGTTTCTTGACGCCTCAATTCGTGATGTCAAGTATGTTCGTCCGGATAGTGCAAATTCTAAGCTGGAAGTTTCTTTTACGTTCAAGGCGGCCAACGGAATCTCCCAACAAGGCGATCTGTATTTTATGAATGGTGATCCGTTCAGGTTTTTTGACAATTGGAATTGGCTCGCCAATGAAAAAAGAAGATATCCTGTAGAGATGAGGTATCCAAGAACACTTCGGAAGACCATTGAAGTGCAACTGGATGAGAATCTTGCAATCCGAAATTTGCCATCCAATCTTAGCGCATTTGCCAACAACCTCAATTACTCCAAGGTTGTGAAATCGGAGAGTCCATCTCAATGGGTGTGTCAGGAGCTTTTTTTGATCAAGTCTTCTTTGATTGATCCGGCGGATTACAAGGACGCGCGCGCCTTCTTTCAGAAAATCAAGAACGGAAGTGAAGAAAAGGTCGTGCTTACCAAAAAGTGACGAGCAGATAAATCCGGTTTTGATTCGGATTTCGGATTGATATTGTTGTTGCGCATGATTATACTTGAATCGATCATAAGGGCCAAATCATGTCAATATCGGGTTCCGAACGTCAGGAAAAAATCATTAAGGCCTGGGCGTCTACTCTGACAAAAAAGGTCAGTGGGCTGACCAGCGACCAAGCCGAGCAATATGTCCGCCGGAGTATTGACGAGGCGCAAAAAGCTACCGGTCACGTGTTGGGAGATATGGACAAAATCAGTCTGGACGATCCTGCAAAGGCCAGGTTTGTGGGAAAGGTCGTCTCCATTTTGTACAACCACGTTTCCAGCGATTTCCGCGCCGTTGAAAGCGAAGAGCTGCGGCGGATATTGATCGAAGTTTACCAAGAATTTCCTGACCATTCATCCTGATTTCCCAGTGTCCAACGAACTTATTTCCAGCCTTCACCATATCGTCGTGACTCCGGAGTTTATCCTCCTTTTGGCGGGGATTATTGTGCTGATTGTCGATGCGTTTGACGGTGACCGCCGTCCTTGGTTGGCACCCTGTCTATCGTTGATCGCCTTCTTGCTCGCTGCTCTGCTCATGATTGGTTTTCCGGAGAGCCACGGTCGGATTTTTTTTCAAGCCTATACGCACGACACTCTCGCAGACATAATGAATGTCCTGTTTCTGGCTTCGGGAGTCATGACCGTGCTAAGCGGTTGGAATTACATATCCCGGTGGGCGGGTGAGTCGGGCACTTTCTACGGCCTTGTTGTTTTGGCCGTGATGGGAATGATGCTGATGGTCTCCGCGAGTGAATTGCTGACACTGTTCGTGGCCGTCGAAACGACAACTATTGCTCTCTATATCTTATCAGGTTATTTCAAACGGGAAAAATGGTCTGCGGAGGCCGGCATCAAGTTTGTCATTCTCGGCACCGTATTCTCCGTTATTTTGTTATTTGGAATGGTGCTTGTCTATGGAGCAACGGGCACAACTGTATTTACTGAAATGGTTTCGGGGGCAGCCAAGTCTCCTTTTCCGGGTTCCCAAATTGTTTTCTTCGGAGGCATGATTCTGATTTTGGCGGGCCTCATATTCAAGATTACGGCGGTGCCTTTCCATTTTTGGGCCCCCGATGCGTATACCGGAGCGCCAACACCGGTTACAGCCTTTTTGTCCGTAGCCTCCAAAGCGTCGGGATTTGGCGTACTTATACGGCTTTTTTACGGTTCGTTTAATGAAGTGCCAGGTCTGCAGTCCTTTCTCATCGTGTTGTTGGTTGCATTAGCCGGAGCGACCATGATTGTGGGTAATCTGATGGCGATACCGCAAAAGAATATCAAAAGATTGCTCGCGTATTCCTCAATCGCGCAAGCCGGTTATATGATGATCGGGTTGTCGGCCTTTTCAGAGATCGGTATGTCGTCGATTTTATTCTACCTTGCGCAATATGTATTTGCAACCTTCGGAATATTTGTGGTCTGTATTATTGTGTACAATCACGATCAAAGCGACGATCTAACGGCATATGAAGGTCTGAGCAAACGGTCGCCATTTGTTGCGCTGGTTTTGTTGGTCTGTTTGTTGTCCTTGGCAGGCATTCCCCCTCTGGCAGGGTTTATCGGGAAAGTATATCTATTTACTGCCGGGCTGGACAAGGGCCACTACCTATTAGTCACCATTGGTATACTTACCAGTGTCGTGTCGGTGTATTATTACCTGCTTATTCTGAAGAGAGCCTATATCGAAAAAGGACACCGACAGGACGTGCTGACGGTTCCTCATGCCGAAAGGTTGGCGTTGTGGATCGCCATGGCGGGTGTTATTCTGCTTGGTTTATTGCCCGGTCTGGTTGTAGATCGAGTGCAAATGACGGGGGAATTCATTCTCGGCTTGATCAAATAAACCGATTGATTCTTTACGGTTAGAGGTAAGTCGATGGCTTGCCTTTCTCATCCCATGACAATAGACGAATATACAAGCCTGATCGAGGCCGGAAACGGCCACCAGATCGACAAACGATCGTTGGGCAAGCTGTTGTCTTTGGTTGAAAATGAGCAAAAAGGCTCGAAAACTCTGCTGAAGACACTTCATCGGCAAGCGGGTCGGGCATATCGAATCGGCGTGACGGGTCCGCCTGGTGCGGGTAAATCGACATTGGTCTCGGGTCTGGTCGAGCTTTTGGCCAGAGAGGCCAAGGTCGGTGTAGTGGCTGTTGATCCCACAAGTCCGTTCAGTGGCGGCGCTGTACTGGGCGACCGATTTCGGATGAATGAAGTCGCACAACACTCGTCTGTCTTCATCCGCAGCGTAGCTTCTCGCGGGTCTGCCGGTGGTCTGTCACGAACTGCGTATCGTCTTGCCGACGTGATGGATGCGTGCGGTTATGATTTTATTCTGTTTGAAACGGTTGGGGTGGGCCAGGCTGAGATTGAAATCACGGAACATGCAGATACGACAATCGTTGTTTTGGTTCCCGAGTCAGGAGATGGCATTCAGGCCATGAAAGCTGGGTTGATGGAAATTGCAGACCTTTTTGTGATCAACAAATCCGATCGAGACCAAGCAGATACCATTAAGCGGGAAATTGAAAACATATTGGAACTGAGGACAATTGAAGAAACCGGCTGGAAACCGCCGGTTCTTAAGACCATTGGAACTCAAAAGCAGGGCATTCAGGAATTGGCGAACGGAATTCAGGACCATCGAAATCACATGGTTTCAACCGGGGTTCTTGATACCCGCAGGAAAAACAGAATTCGCCATGAGATGATGACGCTGCTTCGGGAACG
>JAGQUY010000376.1 GCA_020438245.1 Bacteroidota bacterium | reverse complement strand
TGATATGGATCGCGAAGCCATTCGTTACAAGATTTCCTCCTTCGGGGATTCGCTCATTGTCGCGGGCTCCAAGAAGAAAGTCAAAATTCATCTTCACTCGAACACGCCCGAGGATGTTTTCGAAGTGTTGGCTGATTTCGGTCATGTCATCTCGACCAAGATCGACGACATGAAGCAACAGTTCGTCAATGCCCACTCCGAAAACGTGCAACAAACGGCCATTGCGGTCGATTCCTGCGTGGATCTGCCCCTCGAATATATCCGCCGAAACCACATTCATGTAATTCCACTGAACGTACATTTCGGCGATCAGGTGTACATCGATCGACTGACGCTTACGCCCAAGAAATTTTACGAAAAACTGATGTCTCTGCCCGATCATCCGAAGTCCTCGCAACCGACGCCGCAGAAGTTCAAGGAATCGTACGAGCGACTGTTGTCTATTTACCCGCAAGTCTTGTCTCTGCATCTTTCCTCCAAACTCAGCGGAACCTTCCAGGGTGCGACGACGATGGCGCGGCAAATTGCCGGCGACAAAATATTCACGTTCGACACGCAATCGGCTTCGGTGGGCGCCGGCTTGATGGTCAAAGAAATTGAGCCGATGATTCGGGCAAATGAACCGATTGAAAAAATAATGGCGCATCTCGACTACTGTAAGAAGGAGATCGCTCTGTTTATCAGCGTCCAGACGATGGACTACCTGATCAAGGGCGGCAGGGTGAGCAAGGCCCGGGGTGCGATCGCAAAAGCGCTCAACATCAAGCCCATTCTGGGCGTCGTTGATGGCGTCGTTGTGCCGGTCGCCAAAGCCTTCGGTCACTCCAACGCGCTTCGCAAGGTCATGGAGTTGGTCAAACAACGTACACACGGACGAAAAAATCCTCGATTCGGCATTGCTCATGCCAACTCGATCGGTATTGCGGATTGGTATGCCAATGAAATTTCAAAATATTACGAAATTGACCGGGAGTCTATTCTTATCACCGACGTATCCACCGTCATTGCCACCCACGCCGGTCCCGGCGCAGCGGCCATAGCGGTGCTTTGCGATCCATAAACGAGGTTCCTGATGCGTTACGGAGTTTTTCTTATTCTTTTTGCGGCGATCTTCATTTTGTCTCTGGGCATCTTGACCGCCAACGCCCAGACGTTTGTCGAGGTCAGCTTTTTTTGGAATGCAAATCCCGAACGGTACAGCCTGGCACTGGTCATCTTTCTGAGTTTTCTTTCCGGAGCCGTCGTCGGGACTCTTATGGTCGCAACGCTTGGACTTCAAACGCTGGTTGAATACAAGCGTCTGAAAAAGCAGAACAAACATCTCACCTCGGAATTGCACGATCTGCGAAATGCCGCGCTTCGCGAAATCGAAATTTCAGACGCCGAATCGGAGATCATTTAATGGACGCGTTGACAAGCCTTATCGTTATTTTATTCATTGTGTTGTGCGTGTTTCTTGGGATCCGGCTTATGCTTGGAAGAGACTCCAAGAAGCCGCAAGGTCCGACGCCCTATCAGGAAGCGCTTCATGCTTTAATTGACGGTCAAAACGACCTGGCATTTCAAAAGCTCAAAGAAGCCATCGCAGCGGATTACGACAACGTGGACCCTCTGATCCGGCTGGGAAATTTGCTCCGCAGCCGCAACCACATGGATCAGGCTCTGCGCATTCATCAGGATGTCGCAGCACGATCGGGCTTGCCGAAATTTCAATATGCGGACGTGTATCGGCAGCTGTGCCTGGATTATGAAAAGCTGGGAAACCATCCCAAGGCCCTGGAAATGATCGACCGCATTCTGCAGATCGAGCCGGGCCACTCCTGGGCACGACGCAAGCAGGTCAAACTGTTTGAGAAGAACAGGCAATGGTTGGAAGCGTTCAATGCGTTGAAGTCGTTGGTTGAGGAATTCAAAATCAAATATCAGTTGCAGGATGTTGTCCTTCCTGTTTCCCCGACCCTTGCGCCTTTGCCGGAAACAAAGCGGGAGTCCATGCCCGTTTCGACCGCTGAAGATGATTATCTAAGCTACAATGAAGTCTCGATGCCGTACGAGAAGCGTGCGACCGAGTCCTTGACCGCCGCAAGCGCCGCCGCACCAAAGAACGCGAAGGCCAGAGAGCTTCTTAAAGCTCTTCGTATACTCGCTCTGCACAAAACCATGCTCGGTTTGGATTTGATGGAAAAAAACAGACTGGATGAAGCGCGGTCGTCCTTTGAGGAGGCGTTGTCGATCGACGGATACTGCGTGCCGGCCTATCTGTATCTCGGAGACTACTACCGGGTCACCGGCCGAAGCGAGGACGCGGTGGAAATTTGGGGTAAATTCGCCGAAACCATGCCGGATATATCGCATTATGTGTTCAACCGCCTTGAAGATGTTCTTTACGAACTCGGCAGTTTCGACTCGATCGAAGGATTGTACGAAACGATTCTTGCATTGAACCCGGACAACCGCCGGGCAATTTATGCGCTTGCAGCCATTTATGAAAAAAGAGGCGACCTCAACGGCGCCATCAACCTGGTTCAGAGTATTCTGGAAAAATTTCCGGACTCGCTCGGTGCCCGACAGCATTTGATTTCCTATTACCACAAACTCAATGACTCCCGCAAGGCCGTTCAATTGGCGTTGGAAATTTCCGGACTCAAAGGGCCCCAACGACGAGACATGCACAAGTGCACAGAATGCGGGTACGAGTCACCCGTTCCCTTTTGGCAGTGCCCTGAATGTTACGCCTGGCGCGGATTGAACGATGTCTGATGGCGGCCGGCGATCATCGGCCTATTAACTCGTTTTCATGAAGGTTGAAATGAAGAATACCCTATTGTTTCT
>JAGQUY010000375.1 GCA_020438245.1 Bacteroidota bacterium | reverse complement strand
GGAAAGACAAACACGGAACGCATCATCCCAAGTGGTTTTAGGATGCGTTCCCGAACGTTTTCCGGGTACGACTTTCCGGTGACCTTTTCAATGATTCCACCCAGAACGACGTAGCCGGAATTCGAATACAACCGATCCGTTCCCGGTTCAAAAAACAGGGGCTCGTCTTTGATGAAACTCACGAGTTCCGGAATCGATCGATATTTTCCATGCTCAAATCTCGGACTCTGCATGTAGTCGCCCATTCCGGAAGACATGGTAAGTAGATGTCTAATTGTGATCTTATGCGCCATTTCTTCAGGAAATACCTTCAAGAACTGATTCAGTCGATCCTCAAAGTGCAGTTTTCCTTCCTGGACCAACTGACAAATCAGTGTTTGTGTGAAGTCTTTTCCGTTGGATCCGATGTTAAATACAGTTGAATCGGTCAACGGCGTCTTTCGCTCCCAGTCTGCATATCCGAAAGACTTTTGGTACACAACCTTTCCATCCCGGGCGACCAGCACGTTGCCGGAAAATGCATCCATGGACATGACCTGCTTCATCAACGCATCGATCTTCTCAGGCAAATCAGGCGGAGTGTCGGCCAAACTGATAGACGGTAGTAAACAAGACGCGATTGTAAAGAGGAAAACCAGGTTTCTTACAAGCCCCATGGATGGACCCTCCCTTAATGGCATGATATGTTAGATGCTATGTCTTCTTTGACGCCACGAATGTCAGTCGGGTTTAATGGAGATGCATTCCCGTTAGTGCTTGTCAGTTTCAGGCCTGATGCCGGTCATAGTCAACAATTGGGCAAAACAATACCTTAGGGCATCCCTCGAGGAGGCCTCATGTCTGATATTAAATCCGTTCTGAATGCAATACGCGAGTCCTATGCCGATATTTATCTTGAAAAGCCATCTCTGCCTCCGCCATTCATTCCGAGCGGCAAACTCAAAGCTATCGTGTTGGGCACGGATCCAAGTACCAAAGAGCAGAAGACCCTCAACGTGGTATTCGGTCTGGACGAAGACCATCGATACTTCGCCAATATTTTGAAGAACCTGAATATTCTCGGACTGTCACTGGAAAACGTGTATATCCAAAATGCCTGCAGAAATTATTTCACCGTTGAAGCGCCTGAAAATGACTTCTGGGAAGACATCACACGAACGTATTGGTCGGCACCCCTTAAGCAGGAGCTGGACAAGCTTGATCCTTCGAAATCTATTCCTGTATTTGCAACAGCGGAGATCATTCTGCGGGCTTTGGTAAACGACCCGCAGAAAGTCAAATCGGCGGAAGACCTGTACGAAGATGAAATCCTCTTCTCGCCGGATGAAAATCTGTTGGAACGCACACTTATTCCACTGATGCGCCACTACGCCTACTCACTGGAGGATTGGCCGGAATATGCGGAGGCGATCCGGCACGTCCTGACCGCTCTGCGGTAATTCTCATTGACGCCGTATGCCTGATCGCCATTTCACTCTCCACACTCTATCGGATTTGAGTTCACGTCCGCTCCAAAAGCTCGCGTAACTCACTTGTTTTACACAATTTAGAACTTTTATGGTAAATATCTGTTTTTCCATGTCTTACACGTAAAGAACATGATCAAAACCATGTGAAAACGTGGGTAAATGTCATTGTTTGAAATGGACTTCTGAACGAAATTTATGACGTACCGGCGGCTGGAATGCAACCAATCATTTTTTTGAGGATATCATGAAGGAATCCAAAACACGTGGAAATGACCACGCGGCTAAAAAAGCGGTGGTAAAAGAGCATATTGTTGAAATTGTTAGCGACTCTGGGGAGGGCGCGCAAAAGGCCGGTCAGAGTTTGGGCATGATATCAGCTAAAATGGGCAATGGAGTTTGGACGGTTGAAATCATCCCCGCCGAAATCCAACCACCTTCCCGTTCAAAGGCCGGGGCTTCGGGTATTCGGATCCGCATCGGATCGAAAAAGGTCACCAACATGGGAGATGAGGCTGACTTGGTAGTTGCGTTCAACGAGCAAGTATTGTACGGGCGTATCGATCAAAAAGCCTTCCGGCCGGGAACAAAAATTCTTCTGGATAACAAGTGGGCAAACAATGAAGTTCAGGCCATTCAGCAGGAATATGCGGCATCTTTGGAGGATTTGAAGTCCCGCGGCTACGAAGTCATTGAAATACCGATCGAAAAAGAAGCCATGACCGTGATTCCCGACCCGAGAAAAGGCAAAAACATGTGGGTCTTGGGCATGCTGTCTTACATATATAGTCGGGATATGGACAAAGCCGAGGCTCAAATCCAGCATATTTTCAGAAAAAAGAAACAGAACATCGTCGATATCAACATCAAACTACTGCGAGCCGGTTACACATGGGCTCAAGCCAACCTGGGTTTTCAGTACGAAATCCCGGCGATGGAATCGCTGGGCGATTACGTTGTCATGAATGGGAACGAGGCAGTCAGCCTGGGAACCCTTTCGGCAGGAATCGAAGTTTGTGCAATGTATCCGATTACACCGGCAACCTCTGCCTCTCATCACCTGGCTGAATGCTTTGAGTCTGCCGGCGGATTGATTCATCAGGCCGAAGACGAAATTGCAGCAATTGGGTTCGCCATCGGTGCATCGTATGCCGGCAAGACGGCAATCACCATTACGTCAGGACCCGGAATGGCGCTCAAAACGGAGTTCATTGGCTTGGCCGTGATGGCAGAGGTGCCCCTTGTGATCGTTAATGTCCAGCGTGGAGGTCCCTCCACCGGTCTTCCGACAAAGGTCGAACAGGGTGATTTGTTGTACGCTGTATTCGGTCAACCTGGTGACACTCCAAAAATCGTTCTGGCGGCCTCAACAATCGAAGAATGTTTTCATTTTGTAATTCTTGCACGTCGTCTCGCGGAAGCGTTTCGAATGCCTGTCATTCTTCTCACGGATGCAAATCTCGCCACCGGGGTTCAACCATTCCCGCGGCCGAAAATCAATCAGGAATGGTTTGCGCCGCCGGTTGATCAGAGTCCCTGGAAAGAAGGGACACCGCCATACGATTGGGACGATGAAACGGGCCTGAGCAGAAGGGCGATACCAGGGCAGAAAAATGGCATGCATACTTTGACGGGATTGGCACATGACCAGTGGAGTCACGTGGCGTACGAGGCCGCCACGAATCAGCTTGGCTGTAACCGACGCAGCCGCAAATTGGCAGCCTTTCTGCAGTCCTTGAAAACGCCGGAGGTGCATGGCGATCCGGAGGGGGATTTGTTGGTTGTCGGATGGGGCTCAACGCTTGGTGCAATTGAAGAAGCTGTGGATCGTGCGCGGGAGATGGGAGGCAGGGTGTCATCCCTGCACCTACGTTTCCTGTCGCCTATAGAACCGGGTTTGAAGGAGATTTTCAAACGTTTCAAGAAAGTCATGACGGTTGAAATCAACTATAGCGATGACCTGAACGATCCGCTGATCACCCCGGACAATCGGCGGCTCTCCCAGCTAGCCTGGTACCTTCGTGCTCACACGCTCATGGAAGTTGATTGCTGGTCCAACGTTCACGGGCAGCCTATTCGTCCGGGCAGTATTGTCAAAATGATCCAAAAGGAACTGAACCTTGTCGAAAACCGGGAGCTGGTAGATGCGTAGGCCGGCAATTACGATGAAACGTACGCCGAGCTATTCGAAACGAAACT
>JAGQUY010000374.1 GCA_020438245.1 Bacteroidota bacterium | reverse complement strand
GGAACCATCGATGTCACAGGTAATATCGCCGATAATGCGTAAGCGCGGTGAACGGTATCTCTCAAAAAGATCCTTAACAGCTGCTTTGGTCACAATTTTCGGGAACCTGGGTTCCCAATAGATTCCGTTGATGAGTAAGGTCAGATAGGGAAGGAATCGGCTGAAATTTTCTTCAAATAATTCGGGTTGTTCTTTGAACAGTTCGTTATTGAAGGGTTTACCTTCGCTGTGACGATACATGTGATTCTTACGGAATTCGACCTTGTAGACGACGTGTTTGTCGAAGTCGCCGTTCCTGAAAAATTCTTCGAGTCCATCGGCATCCAGGGTCTTGACCGGTAAGAGATCAAAAAGACTTTGGGCCGCTTTCGAAACCTGTCCGTATCCGGTAAACCCTGTAACGAAAGGGACAAGACGATCATCCAGACCCTGAGTTCGTATGTATTCCGCGATGTTTTTCAGAGTGTCCCGTGCATCGTCAACCCGGTCGTAGGACGTGGCGTAGTGCATGGCATCGAAAGGATTATGGATCTTCTCCAATCTCAGGCGTCGGCCGAGCGCCCAGAGGGAATCGATCATGCCTGCATATCCGGCGTAGTCCCCAAAGAAGATCAGACGTTTTCCGTCTTCGTCCTTGACGAGTTCGTAGTCGAATAATGAGATACGCTTTTCCATCAGGGACCGGAGCATCGGCATGTTGTAGGCTTGTCCTTTGGCGGTGTGAGAAAAAAAGACATATGCCTTATCCGGTATCTGATATTCCGGATAAACCTCTTTAACTCCAAACAAGATATTGCACGGAGACAGATCGAACGTTACATCCGCACCGGCTTTCGTGTATTCATCGTCCCCGAAAACGCGATTGTTCCAGGGTTCAACAAGAACTTTAATACCGTGTTCGTGAATGAGCTTGCGGACTTGATCCGGTGACAGGGGGGCGCGCCGCTGGGTGGCGTCTTTTGTTTCTTTTCGTATACCTATGGTGCCGGGCATAAATTCCCTTCGCGTCAATCGTTGGGCGCTTGAGAGAATAAAAAAATAATTTCTGTGATACAACCGTCGTGCACGGATTTTCACTTTTCCGGCTTGAGTATCACCAGAACCCTGTTACCTGTAAAGTACGTCTTGACAGACTTTTGAAAATCTGCCGCCTTCCATTTTTCTAACGACTCGTCATAGTCCAGTACCTGTCCGGGATCTATGTTCAACAGATAGCTGTTTTGAAGGATGCCCAGCCACCAGGAATTTTGTTTGAGTTGGATTTCACGCTCTCTTGTTTTTTGCGCCTTGACCTTTTCAACATAGATGGCGGGCAACGGATATCGTTGCAGACTGTCGATCTGAGCCATCGTTTCGCCTATCAGCTCATCGACGCGATCGGGATCACATCCGAATCCGATGTTGATCGAGTATCCGGGCTTTGGCAAAAGAGTGGGAGCCCCGGAAATATCCACTCCATAGACTCCACCTTTCTCCTCTCGCAGAATTTCCCGCAGCTTGATATCAAGAACCGCCGTCATCATGGTAAAATCAAAGCGGTTTTTATAGGAATCTTTGTAAGGACCGGTGAAAACGAGTTGAACGAGACTCTTGGGTTCCACCCCGCGCCGGACCACACGGGTAACGAGGCCCTTGGGAGGTTGAATATCCAAATCGACGTACTTTTCTTTCTTTCCGGTACCCGGGAGCGTGGCCAGATACAGGGTGCTGAGTTGCTCAAGCCGTGCTGCGTCAACGTTACCGACAAAAATAAAAGTGAAGTCGGAGGCATTTGAAAACCGTTCGCCGAAAATCCGGAACGAGCTGTCAGGTTGAACTTCGTCAAGTAATTCAGGGGTCATCGGACGTCTTCTGTGATGATATTGAGACAGCAGAGCGCTGAGGGTATCGGAAAATGCATTTTCCGGTGAAACCTTCCAGTTTTGCAGAAAAGAACGGGTCTTGGTCAGCACAGCATCGATGGCTTCCGAATCACGTCGAACCGATGTAAAATAGGCGTTGATCAATTGAAAAAGCACTTCGAGGTCTTTCGGGGATGCAGAGCCTGAAAGCCCTTCCGTAAGTTCGCCGATGTACGGACTCACTCTGACAATTTTCCCGCTGAGAAATTTATCCAGACCGATTGCGTCGTAGTTGCCGAGTCCGCTGGCCGTTACCAGTTGAGAAGCCATGGAAGCCGAGACGTCTGCGTTGTCGGAGACCAGCGAGGAACCTCCGAGACTGAAGGCTCTGAAAATCACTTCATCGTTCTTGAAGTCCGTCGGTTTGAATACCACCCGCGCGCCGTTGGATAGCGTCCACTCCGTGACGTCAAGTTTCTTGATGGTTTTCCGTTTAGTGATGGCGCCCGGTGCTGCAGGAAACTCGGTGAGAGGTCTGTCTGTCTGTTGATCCGTGTACTTGGTAGCGGCGTCTTCGTTGTTCAGGATAGCGACAATTTCCGACGAGTCGGGCGGCTCAAGTCCTTCTTTCTCCGGAAGGGACAGCGTTACGACCCTATTATGCGTGCTCATGCGCGACGACGTCAGCGATTCAACTTCCTCAAGCGCGATCCCAGGTAACAGGGCCTTGGCCATTTCGTATTCGACTTCGGTTCCCGGGACGGTTTCCTTCTCTACCACATGGCGGACCAGTTCATCCGCGTAGTTCGCGGATTCGATCTTATCTTTCTCGTTCATCCATTTTTCATAAAACCGAAGCACTTGCGCTTTCTCCCGTTCCAGTTCCGACTCCGTGAATCCGTGTTGTCTAACCCGGCGTGCTTCTTCCAGCAGTCCCGCAATGCCGACCGTCAATGCTTCCTGCCGGAGGACTGCAAAGAGTCCGAAAGCCTGTTTCCCGCCGACAAATGAAAAATTGCCTGCTCCTCCGTACACGAAGGGTGGATTTGGTTTTTGAGTTCTTTCGTCAAGTCGGTTTGAAAGCATTCCGCTGTATAAGCGCTGAATCAGCGAACCGCGGTAGTCTTTCACCGTAATTACGTCAGTAAGGTCGCGTTTGAAATACACGTTCACGCTTGGATAGGGAAGTTCTTTGTCTTTGGCAATCGAGACCAACGTTTCGGCATGATTTGGCAGGATGTAGTTCGTACGCGAGCGTTCCGGCTCTGGGTTCTTAAGGCCGGAAAAATGGCGGAGGATATTCTTCTCGACCGTGTCCACATCGAAATCACCGACCACGATCACACTCATCAGGTCCGGTCGATACCATGTTTCGTAAAATCGTTTCAATGTTTCCAGATGGGCGGTATCGAGGACCGCCTTAAGCCCGATCGGCATTCGGAGGGCATATTTGGAACCGTAAAAGACTTTCGGGTTATGAATTTCCTCGACTCGTTCAGAAGCACCTTTGCCAAGGCGCCATTCCTCAATGACCACGCGTCGTTCTTTATCCATCTCCGATTTGTCAAACGAGATACCGTGGGCCCAGTCTTCGAGGACTTGAAACGCGGTGACAAAAACGTTTTGGGAATCGGTGGGAACTTGGAGCATGTATACCGTTTCGTCGAAACTTGTATAGGCATTCAGGTGAGGCCCAAATTTTACGCCGGTCCGTTCCAGATAATTGACCAGATCCTGTTTGGGAAAATGTTCGGTCCCGTTGAATGCCATATGCTCGACGAAATGAGCCAGGCCCTGCTGATCGTCGTCTTCGAGTACCGATCCGGCTTTCACAACGAGTCTGAATTCGGCCCTTTTTTCCGGTTTCTTATTTTGGCGAATAAAGTACGTGAGACCATTGGCCAGCTTTCCCTGCCGTACGGATGGATCGACCTGAATGGTGTCTGATAAGGACAGCACGCTTTGTCCGTTTGCTGCATTGCCGAATGCAAACGCAAGAAACATTAAAAGAACGGTTCGATGCATAGATTCTCCTTTAAAGTCGTTGAAAATAGACCATATAGGGAGAGCGTTCAAGAAATTAGTTGGATTTTCATTCGCGCCGCCGTATTTTATAAACTGAATAAAATCAAAGGACATCCCATGCGAGCGATTTGGAAAGGTCACATCCGGTTTTCACTGGTAACGATTCCGATCCGCATTTATAATGCGGTAAACACAGAATCGGCGATTCGCTTCAACCAGCTCCATAAGGAGGACAACGGACCGATCGGCTACGACAAGAAGTGCAAGAAATGCAGCAAGGTCGTCAGTTCCGAGGAGATCGTGAAGGGATATCAATACGAACCAGAGCAATACGTTATTGTAACGCCGGAGGATATAGAGAAAATCAAACTCAAGAGCACGAAGGTCATAGAGATTCAAGGATTCATCGACGCAACTGAAGTTCATCCAACGCTGTACGAAGCGCCCTATTTCGCAGGACCGGACGGGCCGGTTGCCGCAAAAACGTATGGGCTGCTATGTGAAACCTTGAGAACATCCGGCAAGGTTGGCGTGGGCAAGGTGGTCTTGCGCGATCGTGAGGATGCCGTGTTGATCTCGCCGAGCGGTCCTGGTTTGGTTTTATACAAGCTTCGTCAGCCACGCGAGGTTCGCAAGGTCGATCATGTGCCCCAACTGGAGGACATCAAGATCAACAAAGACGAATTAAAACTCGCAAAAAGTCTTGTCGATTCGATGAGTACCAAGCTTGACAAGTTGGATCTTACAGACCGGTATTTTGATGCCCTGCGGGAAATGATCGACGCCAAGATTGCCGGCAAGGAAATCGTCACGGTTGTGGAAGAAGAGAAACCCGTCGTTGACATCATGACCGCTCTTCGGCAAAGTATCGAACAAGCCAAGTCACAGAAGAAACCGATGGAAAAAGCGACCGGCAAGAAAAAACAAGCCGCGAAACCGGCCAAATCCAAAAAACAAAAAGTGGCCTGACCCAGCTGACCATGGCAAATATTCTTCAATTTCCCGTTCAACCCCGCAAGTTCGGATTCAAAGCTGTCCGGAAAAAGTCCGGTAAGGCGGAATCCAAATCACAGTTGAATATTTTCGAACAGGCGTCCGGCAACGTCATGCAGATGCCTGTTCATCAGAACGATTTCGATCAGGCATTGACGTTGGACGAACGAGGCGACTTGAAAGCGGCTGATTATTATCAAAAGGTCATTGATGACGGAGGGGATAATGCGGCGGACGCGTATTGCAATTTGGGGATTCTGGAATCCAAACGAAATCGGTCAGCTCGGGCCTTCGATTGTTTCACACAGAGTCTGAAAGTCAACCCCCGGCACTTTGAGGCCCATTTTAATCTGGGTAATTTATATTTTGATCAGGGGGACTTCAGGTTGGCAAAACTGCACTACGAACTCGCCGCGGAAATAGACCCCGAGTTTCCAAATACCTACTTCAATCTCGGGTTGGCCCTGGCAATTAACAACGAATTTGAACCAGCCGTTAAGGCGTTACGAAGGTATACGGATCTGACCCCTCCCCAAGAAGCGGAAAAAGCCGACGATCTTATTCGTCGGCTTACCGAAATAAATTCCAGCCAAATCTAAAATCTTGTTATTAAATAACTTATAACAAGACCTATCTCCTTTACATCTGCGGCATACCAGTCGGTTCAAATGGCATCATGGGCGTTTCCATGGGCATTACTGGTGCTTTTGGAGCTTTTTTCGCCCTTTTGACGCTCTTTTTGGCCTTTTTTGCCGTTTTCTTGGCTTTCTTTACGACTTTTTTGCCTTTTTTGGGGGTCTTTTTGACCTTCTTGGCAGGCTTCTTCGAAGCTTTTTTGGCTGCTTTCTTCTTCTTCTTGTTCATGGCTCCTCTCACGGTTAGTTAGTTCAGTTACAGGTATGTGAAACATACTCGAAGACGTGAGCAAACGCAATGACTACTTTTTCGAAACCATCCAGGCGGCCGAAACGTCCACCACCTCCTGAAGAACTTCAGCGTTAGTACGTCCTGACGACTTGAGAACATGAAACGAATGATCTCCGCCCTCGACGATATGAAGAGATGCCCGCCTTCCGATTTTCTTGACAATCGGTTCTAACAACGATAGATCGGCCAGTTTATCCCGCGTTCCCTGTATGAAAAGCATTGGTTGCTTGACGTCAAATAGATGCGTCCCCCGATTGGAGGAATGCTCACCCGGCGCGTGAAGAGGAAACCCGAAAAAGACAATTCCACGAACAGACGGAAGGTCTTCCTGTGAGGCCAATGAGGAAGACATTCGTCCGCCCATCGATTTACCTCCCAGAAAAATGGGGTGACCATCCGCCAGAGGTATAGCCTTTAGCAAAGCGCTCCGAATCGTATCGGATAACACCTGTAATCGATCGGGTGCCTTTCGTCCGGCCTCCATGTACGGAAAATTATAGCGTAGCGTGGCGATACCGTGTGCGTTCAATCCATTTGACAACGATTCCATAAACGCATGGTTCATGCCTGCACCGGCTCCGTGCGCAAGTACGAGCACCGCTTTTTGATTTGAAGGAGCGGCCC
>JAGQUY010000373.1 GCA_020438245.1 Bacteroidota bacterium | reverse complement strand
CTTCTGAAACTGCGGTACCCCCCGGATCTCGCAAAGCTTCAATTGCACAGCCCAATGACGTCAATCGACTACCCAACAATTTTGCCTGCGTCGACTTTCCACAGCCGTCAATGCCCTCCAGGGTTATGAACAAACCGGACCTTACATCAGACATTCGAGAATCTCCGGTAATAATTTGCCTGAGGGACCCTGCAGAGAAACATCTGCATGCCGGCTAAAAGGGGTTCGCTCGGGATTGACTTCGACCACATAGGCGCCGCTCTGAACGGCAAGTTGGGGAAGAGCCGCAGCTGGATAAACGACCCCGGACGTGCCGATGACCAATAGAACGTCACATTGGCCGCATGCATCCTCCGCACGTTTGAACTCCTCAGCAGGTAACAATTCACCAAACCATACCACATCCGGACGCAGCAAGCCTCCACAAAATGGACACGTCGGAGGTACTTCGTCCGGCGAAAACCGATCCACCACTCTATTCTCCTCGAAGCATTTCACTCTCTCAATATTGCCGTGCAGTTCAACTACGATCTCCTGGCCGGCACGTTTGTGCAGATTGTCGATATTCTGTGTCACAACGGTAACCTTTTCAATCATGGTCTGCAGCTGAACGAGGGCCAAATGTCCTCGATTTGGTTGGACTTTACTAATGGCTTCCCTTCGAGATGCGTACCACTGCCAGACGATTACGGGATTTTTCAGAAATGCATGAGGTGTTGCAAGGTCTTCCGCCCGAAAGTTCGACCAAAGGCCGGTCTGGGAATCTCTGAAAGTCGGCACGCCGCTTTCCGCAGACATACCTGCACCGGTAAACGCTACGACATGTCGTGCGGCTTTCAAGCGATTGCAAAGGTTGACAGGAATATCCACGGCTAAGGCATGTGGATCAGTCGTTCCAGCACTTTTTTCACAGCATCGTAAAACGGGCCCACGCTTGGAATATGGAGGCACTCGTCGGGCGAATGGGCATTTCGAATGGTCGGGCCGAACGATACCATGTCCATATCGCCAAATTTCTCCCCAATGATGCCGCACTCAAGTCCTGCATGAATGGCCGTTATCAACGGTTCTTTGCCATATACCTCACGAAAGACCTCTTTGGCAACTTGAAGGGATTTCGACTGCAAATTTGGCTTCCATCCGGGGTACCCATCCGTTTCTTCCGCTTCTGCGCCTGCGAGACGACCAATGGAAAATACGCTGTTCACCAACGCCATCTTCTCGTCTTCCACAGAACTTCTGTGGCTCGATCCTATTAGGACTCCCGTCTTTGTTGTCTCCACGGTTGCGAGATTCACAGACGTCTCCACGAGGCCCGGAATATCCCGGCTCATACTGACTACTCCGCTGGGAAGTGCATTGAGAAGGTCCAGCAGGATCTCCGACTGACGGCTTTTCATGCTGAGCATCTTCTCCACCTTCAGTTCTTTGCAACTGATTTTAAGGCCGGGGTCCGTATCCTTGTGGAGCCCCTTCACCGTTTTTTGCATGGACTGAATCTTCTTGCGTGCTGCCTGAACATCATCCCTGACAATCAAAAACTGGGCCACTGCATCCCGAGGAATGGCGTTTCGTTTGGTCCCGCCCTGGATTTCACATAACCGGATTCCGAATTCATCGTTCAAATTCCACAGGACCCTGGCCAATACTTTGATGGCGTTGGCTCTGCCCAGGTGAATATCCAATCCGCTGTGCCCACCCGTGCAGCCTTCAACCTTGGCTTCCAGCAATGCCCATCCATCTTTTTTCTTTTCTTTCCAACCGACGGGTACCGTCATGAGGATATCTTTACCTCCAGAGCAACCCACAAAGAGCGTTCCTTCCTCTTCAGAATCCAAATTCAGCAGGTACCGGCCCTTTACGAGTCTTGGGTCCAGTTTGTGAGCTCCGGTCAAGCCGGTCTCCTCATCAATCGTAAAGAGAAATTCGAGCGGACCGTGGGACAAACTGGAGTCTTCCAATAAAGCAAGCATGGCAGCTACGGCAATTCCATTATCCGCACCAAGGGTCGTGTTGTTGGCTTTGATATATTCGCCGTCTACACGCACATCGATGGGGTCGTTGTCAAAATCAAAAGGATGGCCGGCTGTTTTTTCACAGACCATATCCAAATGCCCCTGAACAATGACGACCGGCGAGGTCTCGTGGCCCTGCGAGGCCGGTTTGCGAATTACGATATTACCCGCAGCGTCCTCCGCGTACTCCCTTCCAAGCGATTTTGCCACGCCGATGACATATTCGCGGATTCTCTCTTCTTTTTTCGACGGCCGCGGAACGCGAGTAATCTGATAGAAGTACTCAAATACTTTAGCTGGCTCCAAGGCGGCAAGAACATGAGACATAACAACTTTCCTAACGAGTTTTGAATCAACTTACTCTGGTTTGCACGAAAAATCAAATCATTATGACAAATTGGTTTTGACTCTTACTCAGCCTTTGCTTACTTTGCTCCGGGATAAATTGAAAAAATCATGACCGCACGCACAGTTCTCATCATAGACGACGACGAAAGGGTTCGCCAGCAAGTTGCCGCCCTGGTTCGTAAGGCCGGCTTCGAACCTATGTTATTTGAGAAACCGCAGCGCGCTCTCGATTATCTTGACGATCTGACAGACGGCTCGGTCGTAATGGTAATTGCCGAAATGACCATGCCGGAAATGGACGGGGTTGTTTTCCTCAAGGAAACCAAGAAGCGACAGCATCTTAAGAATCCTCCGTTCCTTTTTCTCTCAGGGCTCAACGACACTATCATGCTGATAACCGCCTATCAAGAAGGCGCCGTCGACTATTTTTTCAAACCAATCCAAAAAGAAAAACTGTTTGTGGCGAAAATCAAGTCAATGGTTGCTTCCTATGACGCCACGATCCACAGCGCAAACATTGTGGTCGCGGGCAGGCTTTCCCAAACCTCTCTGGAGGATATTCTTAATGTATGTCACCAAGAGGCCCTGAGCGGTTTCCTCAAAATATCCAGTTCAACCAATGAAGAAGGTATCATTACGTTCTCGAAGGGTCTGCCTGAATCTATCCAAATCATGGACAAGAACCGAAGTGTTGTTGTAAGCGATTCTGAGGCATTCGATCGGATGCATAACTGGCAGGACGGCGAATTCGTCGTGTTTCGAGGCAGGCTAACGGAAACGTAAGTATTCTTCAAATAAACGGTCCGCAACCTCATAGACGGACACCTTCTTGAGGAATACAGCTTCTACATAGTTTTCAACTTCTTCCTCTGATTTCTTCTTTCTCCATAAAAGATCAATTCGTTCCCGGAGTAGCGTCATCATCTCATGGCGAATTCTGTTTTTCCTGCGGGTATCAAGAACCCCGGTTGAAACCATGTGATTTCGATGGTCCTGAATTCCGTTCGCCAATTCCTGAATGCCCTGCTTTTGAGTTCCAATGGTCTTAAGA
>JAGQUY010000372.1 GCA_020438245.1 Bacteroidota bacterium | reverse complement strand
TGGCGTGACGGCGTGAGTTTCCCTCATTCCTACCTGACAATCTTTACCTCGGCGATCCTACGAGGCGGCGCCTGCGAAAGGGATGAAAAGTGATTGGAGCATGCCCACGAGGACGAAAGAGAGCTGCCAAACATTCAACCTTCACCGACTGACCCGTTTCGGCAGGGCCCGCCGTGTATTTGGTAGTGGGGGTCGAACTCCTCGATGAAGTCGAGGACGGCCTTCTCGGCCTTGGGGTCGATCTGATCTCTGTGGCTCTCGGAGACGAACAGGAAACGCTTCAGGGCCATGCCCCTGCGTCGGAGTCAACGAAGATCTGACTTGACCTGGATTCGCTCAATTGAAAAACTCCGCCACAGGGACACGCACTCAGGCGTACTATGTCGATATCAAATCAGGTCAACTTAAACGCAAACTCCTGACCACAGTAGTAATTCAGAGATAATGAAAGCATTGAACAGTTCTTCTTGGAGACCTGCGCTACTTAGGTTGTGCTTTATACTGCTTTTCGCCTGCAATAACTCCTTTGCGGACGGATACATCGAGGTCCGGGCTGAAGCAGGCTTGAAAATCTTTGTGAATAACAAGCTGCATGGCGAGACGACCGGAAAAAATATTTATATAAGCAACTTGAGTCCGGGAACTCATGTAATTCGCGCTGAAAAAGATGGATTTGACGCAAAAGAGTTAAAAGTAAACGTGAGTGATGGTGGGGTAGCGTTAGCTGAATTTGGCGCCTTCACCCCCAAAATGAATACTCGCCAAGAAGGCAAGTCGAGCGCTGGTCAAGCAACAGCAAAGACGGGAAGCCTGTCAATTAAGTCAATTCCAATTAATGCGACAATAGCTATTCCCAAGTTGAACTATCGTGAAAGCAAACAGAAAGAGTCTTGGATCGCCGAAGGGATTCCGATTGGCGAGTATGAGGTGACAGTGGAAAGCAGCGAAGGCGATGTTTCTTTCCGAGTTTTCATCAGGGACAACGAACAGTCTAGCTACTTCGTGAATCTTCTCACTGGCAATGTTTCGGGCGTGGATGCAGCTTCTAAGGAAGCCATGGAACGCGCTGAGCAAAAGAAAGCCGATGAGCTTATCCAAGCCAAGAAGAGGAAGGAGAACGAGGAGCAATTGGCTCTACGACGCGCTCAAGAAGCCCGCGAGAAGGAAATGGCGGCAGCCGCTGAGGCTCAGAGGAAAAGGGAATTGCAATTTGAGAAACTGAAAGCGGTTGCAGCACTGCCTTGTGGAAATTTTGGCGGGAAAGATGGGTTTTCCGTGGGGCTGGACGGCGTTTCGCAGGACGGCGTTGTTAAATATACCGTTTCCTGGTATTGGTTTGACCAATATTCAGACACAGAATGGCAGACGGATATAAACTATCAGAGACAACCAGTATCTAGAAATGCGACGATGGAAAACCGAGGCACATCGACCATTGAGGTTTCGACGGACGAGCTAATCCGTGATGGACTCTCTTTTCAGCGAACCATCAAAATTTGGGGTGGCTTTTCTTGGGGTGGCGGCTATATGACAGATAAAAGATCGCAGACTTTGAAATATAATGTCTCAAGGAAAACTTGGGACGTCGTTAGTGGATACCAGCAGAAAAAGATCTTCAAACAAAAGTAGAAATGAGCAGGGATTTCTTAATAAGAACAGCCGGCTCCGTTGTATTCGGCCTGATGGTTTTTACATT
>JAGQUY010000371.1 GCA_020438245.1 Bacteroidota bacterium | reverse complement strand
TATGGCCGGCCGGGGCACAGACATCAAATTGGGAACCGGCGTCGCCGCGCTGGGAGGCCTCCAGATTATCGGAACAGAACGCCACGAATCGCGCCGAATTGATCTGCAGTTGAGGGGCCGGAGCGGTCGCCAGGGAGATCCGGGTGCTTCGGTGTTTTTCATCTCGCTCGAAGATGATCTGATGCGGTTGTTTATGTCTGAGCGCGTGGCACGGGTTATGGACCGACTGGGGGCCGAAGAGGGCGAGGTCATCAGTCACCCTTGGATTACAAAGGCTGTTCAGCGAGCTCAAAAACGCGTCGAAGAACGGAACTTCAGTATTCGCAAGCGATTACTTGAGTACGACGATGTTATGAACCAACAGCGTGAAATCATATATGCCCGTCGACGACGCGCGTTGCGCAACGAGAACATCAAAAACGAATTCCTGGATGTTCTGGACGAGTTTATCGAGATGCTCACAGAACGGTACACTTCAAACCAGGAACATCCGGAGGATTGGGATCTTTCAGGTCTCAGTGAGTTTCTTCTCAGAACGTGCGGCCTGCAGCTGAACCAGGATGAGTTTCTGACGCTGTCGATAGAACAATTTGGCGATCATTTGCGCAAGATCCTGATGAACCGGTATGTTGAACGTGAGCATGTTTGGACTTCGGACAACATGAGACGTATTGAGCGGATCGCGATATTAAAGACAACCGATGAGAGATGGAAGGAACATCTTCGCGAGATGGAGGAATTCAAGGAAGGCATTCACTTGCGCGGTTACGGTCAAAAAGACCCTCTTGTGGAATACAAGCGGGAAGGTTTCGATATGTTCATGCTGTTGTTGGATCGAATTACATCTGAAATTGTTGAATTTGTCTTCAGGGCCGAACCGGCCGCCGAAATGGAAAAGCAGATGATGAAGCGAGCGCGCGCGATGAAGACTGTTCACGCCGCCTCCGATGGTATGGGTTATGCCGGAGCTGACCAAGAAGAAAGGCCCGTCAAACCCAGTTCACAACCAATTAAGGCAGAACAAAAAGTGGGTCGAAACGATCCTTGTCCTTGCGGGAGCGGGAAGAAATTCAAACATTGCCACGGGAAGTAACCATGGCTGTCCTGACCCAGACTGATTTCGAACAAATGACACTTCACCGTCGAGGCAAGGTCCGCGATGTGTATGATTTGGGACACTCCCTACTTATCGTAGTAACCGACAGGATTTCTGCGTTCGATGTTATCATGAAAGACGCCATCCCGCACAAAGGTGAAGTGCTTAATCAGATCTCTGCGTTCTGGTTCGAGAAGATGACGGATATCGTACCCAATCATGTCCTGTCAACGGATCCGCAGAACTACCCGGATGTGTGCAGACCTCATACAGCTATCCTCCGAAAAAGAAGCATGCTTGTTCAAAAAGCCGAAGCCCTGCCGGTAGAGTGTATCGTACGAGGCTACCTTTCAGGTTCAGCCTGGAACGACTACAAAAGAAACGGTTCCGTGGCAGGCATCAAACTCCACCCAGGTCTTCAGGAGTCCGAGCAGCTTCCTGAGCCTATCTTCACACCATCGACCAAGGCGGAATCGGGACATGATCAAACAATTCCTTTCTCCGAAATGGCCAATCGAATCGGAAACGAGCTTTCTCAGAGAATACGGGATACCTGCCTGTCAATCTACCGGCAGGCGCAAAAAATAGCTGAAGAAAAGGGAATCATCATTTCAGATACAAAGATGGAGTTCGGTCTCCGCGACGGCGAGCTCTTATTGATAGACGAACTGCTGACACCGGATTCCTCCCGATTCTGGCCCATGACCCAATACCGGCCCGGTGGACCTCAGGTCAGCTACGATAAACAATTCCTAAGAGACTATCTTATTTCAATCAATTGGGACAATAACACCCCACCGCCGCCGCTTCCTCAGGAAATCATCCAACAAACCAGCAGCAAATATATCGAGGCCTTGAAACTCTTTACGGATATTTCGGTCTAGTTTTTTCTTCTCCGGTCATTTTCATCAAGAGATCCCACATCTTCTTAGGTACGGGCACCACGGATAGTCTGGATTGACGTACCAATTTCAATTCAGCAAACGCAGGCTTCGCCTTGATCTCCGCAAGAGTTACGTGGGTCTTAAGAGCCTGCTTAGCTGCAATTTCAACAACGCACAAATTTGGATGCTTCGGGTCAGCATAAGGCATCCCGAGCACCTCCGCCAATCCGACAAGGCATTTACCCTCACCGCTGTGATAAATGAGAAGCAGATCGCCGGATTCCATGGAACGAATGTAGGATTGTGCCTGCGGGTTCTTGACTCCATCCCAGACTGTTTTTCGTTCTTTCACCAACTGTTGGAAAGAATACGTTGAGGGTTCGGTCTTGAGAATCCAATAGGCCATACGCTCTCCTTAAGACATCGCCAACAATGTTGGCATGGTTTGATGAAAATCAATAGTGAATGTAGTCCCTAAATTTTCAACACTCTCCACCTGAACAGACGCCCGGTGTTCATTCAGTATGCTTTTGACAATGGCAAGGCCGAGACCCATGGAGGCTTTTTTAGTCGAGAAATGAGGCTCGAAGATTTTGCCCAAATTGGCCCTCGAAATACCCTGACCATTGTCCGTTACTTTCAATCGTAAAACACCCTTAGAAAAGCTTGTCTGAAGATGTACTTGGCCGTCCTTGCGGTGCAGAATCGCCGTTAGACCGTTATCAACCAGATTCAGAAGAACTCTACGAACGGCTTCGGTGTCGATTTCAACAGGGGGAGCCGCCTCGTCAAGATCCAGAATGATGCGTTGGTCCGAATAGAGCCCTGCGATATCCTTGATGACATCATTCAAATTCGATGGACGAGTGACAATGACAGGCAGCCGGGCAAACTCGCTGAATTCCCGAGTCAGGTTCCGAAGATTTTCAATCTCCTCATCGATAATTTCACAACACTCTTCCAGTCTGTCGCGATACACCTGATCGGCGCCGTGATAGGAATCTTTGATCTGCTGAGCCATGAGTTGAATTGGCGTCAGAGGATTTTTTATTTCATGAGCTAAACGCTGAGCGATTTCACGCCACGCGGCCATCTTCTCCAGTTGCAGGGCGCGTTCCTTTTCTTCGCGTATCTTCGTTACCATGGTGTTAAAAGAATCGGCCAGCTGCCTAAATTCTTCCGCTCCCGATGGGACGGGTATCTGGTAATCCCAGTTACCGGCTGCAATACGTTCTGTACCACGCATAAGCGTCTTGATCGGCCTGATCATCAGCATACTGAGCACAATGCTCGCAGCTATGGAGACAATCGCCACCACGAAATAGATAGACAGGAAGGCCAAAAGGAAGCTCGTCTGCAGCCTTGGTCGCTCGTCATCAAGACTTTGATAGTGATGCAGCGCAGAAAGAAGAGTGGCGGTTTTTCGTGCAAACTCGGGGTTCACAGCCATGATGCTGACCAGGAGTCCTTGTTCCAAATTTGGCAACAAGAGAGGGGTCGAAGAAATGAGGATGCTCTCGGATTCCACGTATTGGGCGAAATCCGATCCGATTTGAATCCGATCCAGGACAAAAGTGGAATCCACATTTCTGAAAGGATTCAATCCTCCGATATTTTCATGGTCAAAGAGGATGCGGGCCTGGCTGTCAAAAACCAAAATGCGATCCAGGCTCGTTCCGGCCAAATACGGGTTTCGGTGAGCGGCATGGAGGGCCTCGCGCGACACTTGATTTAGACGCAGACGACGAATAAGCTTCAAAAAGTCGGGGTTTTCGGCCAGCGATCGGGTATTCTTAAGTGCAGCGTTCTTGTCCCGTTGAATCAACGTACGAACCATGTCAATCGCATCGTTGAAGGCAAGCTCGGCTTTTCGATCGAGTGTCAAATCCAGCAGATTGCCGGTCAGATCCTGAAAAAGTATAGCCAGAGGAATTGCAGGCAACAGGCTTACCAGGAAAATCGCCAGAACTAACTTATGTCGAATCGATTTTAACATCACTTAAATGACAGGGAAGCCAGCGTAAAAGAATCACTTGAGTGCCATAGAGGCTTCTCTCCGCTGGAAAGCCAGCCGAAAAACAAACGAACGAAGAAATGGAGACCGGACTTAAGAAAACCAAGGGGATTCGACTGACTTGTCAATTGCGAGGTGTCGCGAAGATGAAAAAGTTGGA
>JAGQUY010000370.1 GCA_020438245.1 Bacteroidota bacterium | reverse complement strand
CCATCCCAAGTCAAATTCGGCATGTTTAGGCCATCATAGTTGCCAGGCACAAAACTGCCAAGGTTGAGCTTTCGGATGGCCTTGCCTGTGAGCGAGTAAATATCCAACGTAAGGTTGGTGGCCTTCCGTAATCTGAACTTCAATTTAAGCTTTCCGGTAGATGGACGGAAAGGGCTCGGATACATATAGAAATCGGAGAAGACATCGTCTGTCGTTTGGTTTTCATTGACCACTAAACTCAGGAAATACCCAGTAGTCCCAAACGCGGTGGACACCTTGGTGTTTGAGACGATAATCGCGAGAGAATCACCCGGTGCGAGTCCATCGATTTGAATGGTCGTAGACGTACCATGCCCTTGCACGAATCGTTTTCCGGTTCCGGCATTGTATTCCACAGTGCTTATGCTGAATTCGCTTGAAGGGACACTTTTTGTAAAGTTAATGGTGCAATTTGCACTGTCGACTGTCCAAACGTGAAAGTAATGACTGGCTAAGTTTCCAAGGCTCGATTGAACAACCGTATCCCGTAGTAGCGTACTAACGGCCGCTCTGACCTTGGGATAGTTTGTTCCCTCGGAATAGTACGCTACGGAATCAGCCCTGTCCGCTGTGAAAAAATTCCATCTGGCAAAATCGGAGTAATTCAACGCAAGGTCTGAATTAGAAGTGCTCGTGATGGCTTGATTGATAGACGGTAGGGATGTCATGGTCACCATATTCTCCCATGATTTTCGGATGGTCTGACGGCCATATTTTTTTTCGATCATGTGATTCCAGACGCACATTGCATATTCAATTCCCTGGGAGGTCATGGTTGACTGAGGATTGCTAAAGAGGGCCGGCAGATAAGCGTAATAATCGTTCACGTCGTCATAGGCTACATCTTCCATCCAAGTGGCTGAGGACTCATAGTACCACACATCTTCAAAGCGAAAAACATAAGAAAACTGAATGGCGTGAAAGAATTCATGCGCGCAGGTTACCCGCAAGGCATCGTATCCGTGTGTGGAATAATTGCTTTCAACGTAGTCATTTTCGATGAAGATGCTTGTGGTGTACGTATCCGGGTTGGAAGTAATCTGGTTGATCGATTCGGTATATCCGTAATCTGTATTCAAATCCTCTATGTAGATCGGGTAGTAAAACGGAGCACGGGAAAAGTTTAGTGGTTCTTTGTATCCAAGTGTGTCGACCTCCAGGCGATAGGAATGCTCGAACGCAAAACCGGTTTCTTCAACCCAATCAGGAACCTGGTTAAGATTCAGGTCAATCGGGGGAACGGCGTTTGCGCCCGTTGAATCGTAGTTGATCCGAAAGGTCTTAAGAACGCCTTTGGATAGAAAGTTGTGGTCGTAAAACGTTTGGCTTGCAAGACGCTGTTTCTTCTTCATTTCGGGGTGCTGGTTACGGAAGGTCTCCAGTTGAGCAACAACAAATGTCCCACACTTTACCGGCATCTCTGAGGCATACTGAAGAGAAGCCGGTGCCCCTTCTAACCATCTGCCCAATAGAGCCATAGCATTCACCGAATCAATACGACCTGTCCGAAGGTCGTCGTAGATAAGATCCACGGTTGTTTTTTGGGCGTGCAATTGACCTGTCAAACCTATGAGGAGGGCGACCTTAAACCACTTCATTTTCGACCTTGAGTTTTTTTCTGAAAGTGAAGGAGAGAGGCACTCCTTGGAAGCCGAACACCTGTCGCATCTGATTTTCAAGGTATTGTCTGTAGTTGGATGGGATCAGTTCCGGC
>JAGQUY010000369.1 GCA_020438245.1 Bacteroidota bacterium | reverse complement strand
ATCAGGGTTCTGTTTTCAGTTTTTCATTGCCCGTTGCAAGTTGAAATCCGTTTGGATACAAGGAATCGTAGCGGGTACGAATTCGATCATACTCCTCGGGCAAATCTACATCCATTAGGATACCTTCGTCTTCAACATCGAGAAAAACAGTAGCGGATTCGAATTCTAGCAGTGTATCGTAGAGTGCCTTTTCCGAGACGATCGACAAACAACGGGTCGCCGCCTTGCGGGAGATCAATACAGGATGCCCCTTCTTTCCACGGTGAACAGGGATGATGGCAGAATGATGCCCCATTGATCTCAGCAGTGCCTGCACGGTTTGAACCGAGAAAAGCGGAAGGTCGGCGGGCGTGATGAAGACAGCTTCGGAATCGGTCGGCAATGCTTTTATACCCACGCGAACGGAAGAGCTCATTCCAGATTCATATTGATCGTTGCGGATAAACCGAACGGACGACAACCCGGCATTCTGTAAAGCTTCGTCGTAGGCGCCTGTCACAACGATAATATCCGTAACCCCCGCAGAACGGAATCGTTGAATGGGGTGCTCGATCATGGGGTATCCGCCGAGGGGTAGCAGCAACTTGTTAGATCCGAATCGTTTGGAAGAGCCGCCGGCAAGCAAGATTGCAGAGACTTGACGGTGTGTCATGGCATCGTAAAGGTACCGCCGGCACGAACGGTCAGCACCGGGCACGGGGCTTTACGAACAATCTTCTCTGTAACTGAGCCCAGCAACATATGTTCCAATGCGCTCCGTCCATGTGTTGACATTACAATTAGATCGGCTTCCTTTTCTTTCGCTGTCTTGATGATTTCGATGAAGGGTTTGCCTTGGGCGATAATCAGTTCCGCGGGTTCGAGGCCGTGTTCGGTTTCTTTGTTTTTGATCAGATCGTCGTACACCTTCTGAAGCGTATTTTCGGCCGATGCTACAATGGACTGTTCAACGTCTACAATGTCAGGCATGGCCATGGGTGCATCTGAAAAATAGACCATGGGCTCGTGAACGTGAATCAAAATCAGTCTGCCTTTGTACAGGCCCGCCAATTCAATGGCATATTCAAGCGCATACTTGGCGGCATCCGAAAAATCGGTTGGGACCAGAATTTTTTTAAACTTCATGATTGTCTCCTTTCATAAAGACCCGAGCGATTTTTTCATGAATTCGAATGTTTCAGATATGTTTTCGTCTTCAAGCCATATGGAAATTCCCGCAATTCCCCTTGCGCCAAGATCCGTCCATTTTTGAATGTCGTGGGCGTGGATTCCACCCAATGCAAAAACAGGGATGCTTGATTTCCGACAGAGATCTTTGAACACGGCCTCCGGCATAATCCAGTGTCCCTTGTCTTTGGATATCGTTTCGGAAACCGGTCCCGCGACGCAAAAATCGGCACCCTCGTCGGATGCTTGTTGGACCCGGCCTGCATCGTGAGCCGAAACGCCGATCAGCAAGTGGTCGCCAAGCAAACGACGCGCATCGGCTACCGGCATTCCACGTTCCGGGAGATGGACCCCATCCAGACCAGCGGCCATAGCAATATCCAGTCGATCGTTGATCAAGACCATGGCTCCGTGTGCGTGGGCCGATCGTTTGATTTCAAGGGCGAGCTGCAGCAAGGATTGCGCAGGGAGATCTTTTTCCCTGATTTGTACTGCCCGCAAGCCCTGTTCAAACGCCGTGTTTAACTGCTCGAGCATTCGTTCCATTCCGCATCGTTGACGATCGGTAATGGCATAAAATCGGAAGTCGGCGGCATTCATTTTAGTCGCAAGGTTCGACGGGCAATGAGGACATATCCAATCAAACTGGGACACAGGACATTGACCACAAAAAGCATCAGGGATGCATTGAGCGCCGATGCAGCCGGAATACCGATATTGCCCATAAAAAAAATCAAAGCACCCTCACGGACACCAAGGTCCATTACGGTGAAAGGAAGCATCGATTTGACCAGCATCGCGGCACTCCCAGCGGCGAAACACTCGAGCCCCGAGGCGGTGTCGAAAGCGTTAAGCAGCATGTAGATCTGCCCCAATATAATCAATTGGAATATCATCGAGAAAAAAAATATTACTGGGAGGTGTGCTTTCTTGAAAAGTTCTGACGCGTCAACGAGAGCCAGCAGTTTTTCCTTGAAAGGCAGTTTATTGACCAGGACCGTTGATCTTCGAACCCATCTTCTAAGCAGATTCGGATCCAGGATCATGATGACAAGTCCGACCAGGAGAATTCCT
>JAGQUY010000368.1 GCA_020438245.1 Bacteroidota bacterium | reverse complement strand
TCACAAAGATACCTTGCCAACAGTTCCGAAGAAATATTGCTGACCGGAAGAATCTCAACATCTTCACACGGAAAACTGTAAAACTTGGCAAAACTGCTCCCGCGAAACGTCACATCAAACTGGTCGCGATTTTTTACCACCTTGAGGAATTTGCTTTCCGACGGTAACAGCACCCGTTCGTCCAACTCGTCGACCAGACTCCTCATGATTTTCTTCAGTAATCCAAACTCAAGAGCAATTCCGTCGATTGGATCTCTGCATTCTATTTCAGTAGTCACATAGTAGTTGTGACCATGCAGCCGCTCTACCTGGCTCTCGTTGAATATGGTAAAATGGGCCGAACTGAATTTGAGATACTCCTTGGCAATTTTTACAGTAAACATACTCCCTCAGCTTCCTCCCATAACCACTTCAGATTCTTCATTTCGGATTTCCTCGTCGTCCAGTGCGAGATTAATTATCGTGGTCGTTTCTTCGGCGCTCTTGGGTATTTCTCCGGCCTTTTCCAATGCATACTTCAGGAATACGGGACCTGCCAATTGGTTGATGCCCACAACGGCAATAATGAGTGTTTCGAGTTGGGTGCCCCACTCAGGAAATCGCCTTCCTATTACTATCGCAAATCCCAAGGCAACGCCTGCCTGGGAAACCAGGCCCATCCATGCATATTTTTGGACTGCAGCCGGCGATTTGGAAAGACGAGCACCGGTTCGGGAACCGTAATAGATGCCCACCAATCGAACGGCGACCAGCGCCAGTGCAAGAAACCACATGCTCATGAGCGCTTCAAGATTCATTTTCGCACCCGCGATCGAAAAGAAGACGGGATAAACCACCGGAAGGCTCTGTTCGGTACGTCGAATGAGTTCTTCTCCCTGTTTGGTAAAATTCTGCACTACAAAACCCGCGCTCAGGCCGATAAGCAAAACCTCCAATTCATAGTGGACGGCCAGTTCGTAACTCATAAAGGCCGCGCCAAGAATAAATAATACGTTTTGCTCGCCCACGTAACGCAAATATAGCCAGATGAGACCACCCATCGCCACTCCGACAAACACAGAAACGATGATTTCGTACGAAACATGTAAAAAGATCGATCTGAAATCGACCGCGGTATTTGGGGCAATAAAAACGGAAACAGCGCCAAAAACGGCGGCAAACAAAACAATTACAATAATGTCCTTCAAAACAACGGTCCCGAGAACAGCTTCTGTCAAATCGCCCTTGCTGCCGTATTCGCCGATAATGCCAATGGTCACGGCAGGTGAATTGGCAACCAGTACGGTCCCGACCAACAGGGATACACAACCCACAAAAAGCCAGCTTTGGCCGCTCATGAAACCTATAAAGGGTGAACACAATGCGAAAACCGCCGTACACAAGATCATGACATAGATCGTTTCATAGGCAGATATACCGACCAGTGTCTTCTTGAGCCGCATCAGGTCGTTAAGTCTCATCTCACCGCCTGCGATGAACGCGATCAGACTTAGTGCCAGATTATCGACAAACTTCAGGTTGCTGATTACCTCATGAGTTACGAATCCTGTAATAAATGGTCCGCAAAGGAGACCCGAAATCATATAAATGGTCAACTTCGGGAGATGAAAACGGACGAGAATCCGGCCCAGATTGTACGAAAGTATCAGCATGAACCCGAGCAGAGTGATGGAAAAAACAGATGCGTCGGATTCGCGAATTAGCGTCGAATAATGAAGAACCGTCATCAAGAAGAAGATCACGGCGACAATCGCGAGTCTCTTCAGAATGTGGATTTCTTCTACGAACTTGAAGGCGTTGAAGGAAGACATCATAAGGTTGATAAACTTATCTAAATCGGAGTGAATTTCAAAGTGTTTTTGCCCATTCAGGATTTCGGGGTTGATTTATGACCCAGGAAAGAGTAATTTTGACATCCACAAAATTGGACATACTATGCGTCAAAATCCGATCGATCAACAGACCAATTCCACCGTTCAAATTGACGGTCAGAGCGGAACGCTGACCCTGACGGATCCATTCACTCAACAGACCAGAAGGTTGGCCCTGGCAGATGGGACCTTTCTGAAAGTTCTTTTTAAAAAACTTGGTTCGTCCGCTGCGTCGTATGATTACGGAGTTCAATGGGGACATCGCGTTTATGCCGATTTGACAGCAACGCTCCATGAACATCCGATAGCGAGCGTCTCCCGCCCC
>JAGQUY010000367.1 GCA_020438245.1 Bacteroidota bacterium | reverse complement strand
TCCAAAATCATGATATCAGGACTGTGAACGGTTTGATGGCGACCGGGAACAATATCGTACGTTACGTGTGAATAGATGGGACAAGTGACGGATGGCTTCCCGGATTTTACGGCAGCAACAAATTGCGTGAGTGCTCGGATATTGTAACTTTCCGGAAAGCCTTTGCGCAGCATCATGCCTTTGTTTTCCAACACCCGATTGGGATATAGAAACCCATCCGTTGTGACCAAATCGACCTTGGGATGATTGGGCCATCGCGCCAACAACGCCTGTAAGATTCTGGCCGTCGTGCTCTTTCCAACCGCCACACTTCCCGCGATGGCAATGATGTACGGAATCTTTGGAGATTTCTTTCCAATAAAAGTGTCGGCTGTCTTGTGCAGTTCCTGCGTTGCGCCCACATACAAATTCAATAATCTTGACAAGGGAAGATAAATTTCTTCAACTTCTTTCAAGGAAATCTTGACGTTGATCCCCCGAAGCTCTTCCAGCTCTGCTGCGGAAAGCGTCAAAGGTGTGTTAGCCCTCAAACGAGACCATTCACTTCTGGAGAACTCGGAGAACGGCGACAATAGAGACTTGGAGGGAGACTTCTTCATGTTTTAAATCCAACCCAATGCGATGGCTGTGGCGATCAGAAAAAGCATTGCAGCGACCCCCTTCTGAAGACTGCGCATGGTCATTTTCGTCAGCAGACGGTTTCCCAAATAGGCGCCTACAAATGCGGCCAGTGTTGCCAATGCCATGAGCGGGAAATTGGATTGCATGTCTTCCGAAACGAGGTGATTCAAATAAAGGCTGATTCGGGTGACGTCGATCAGGCAGGCAATTGCGACGCCCGTCGCAATAAAAGCTTCTTTGGATAGATTGCATCGCAGCATGAAAGCGCTTCGAAGCGCTCCTTGGTGTCCGGAAAGACCGCCAAAAAAACCGCTCAACACTCCTCCCACGGGCAACCATCTGGTGTCGATTTGAATACGATCCAGTGCCCGTGACCATTCAAAGGCGGCAAAAAGCATCATCAGGATGGCAATCACAACCCGTTCTACGGATAGGGAGATAGGAATTCCACCTGCAGAAAAGTCTCTATGTGCATGGATTTCCCCCAAAGAGATGAGTATTTGCGCGCCTATAAAAGCGGCAACGATGGCCGGTAATCCAAATCGGAGCAGAATGGAGCGATTGGTGAACCGGCCAACGAGAAAAAGTTTAAAAACGTTATTCAAAAAATGGACCGCTGCGGTCATGGCAATGGAAACATCGATCGGGAAAAATATAGCAAAAGCCGGTAACAACAAGGTGCCGAGACCGAATCCCGAGAAAAAAGTGAGCATTGAGGCCCCCATGGCAACGGCGGGCACAATTAGAAAGACCATGCGCTCCAGTTAGGTAACGGACAATACAAAAGTATATCTTCCTCCGACATGGATATCAAGTTTTATGATTGTGTTTTATTTGGCATTTTAAGTAAATTTGAATTCACCGAATCTTATAGGAATACCCTGAACATGAAGGTCCTCTCATCCTTTTTTTTTCTGGTCATCGTCTTTTCAGTCCGGGCGCAGGTGAATACAGAAAATATGCGCCGTTATAATGCACAGAACGGGCTTACTCATTCCGTATACTTTCAGTACGGGTTACTCAGTGGAAATTCCGATGTCTCCAACATCAGTGTCGGATACAGGGCCGATTGGTTGTCCAACAAGTACTATTCATTTGCTGTGGCCAATTATCAAAGAGGTGAGAGTAACGGTGAACTTAACGTCCGCAAGGGATTTGTGCATGTGCGCACGTGTCGTAATGTAACAGACCACTGGTTGGCGGAGGCATTTTTTCAGAAAGAATTCAATGACTTCTGGCGCCTTCAGAATCGTCAACTCGGAGGACTTGGTTTGCGACTGGAATTGGCCAACAGGGACAGTTCCAATCGGGTTCGACGATTGGTTGCAGTGGGCTCCGGATTTATGAGAGAATACGAGAAATACCTGAAACCTCTGGATGAGACCGTCACCCAATGGAGATCGACATCGTATCTTTCTCTCCTGTTGGTAATCAGCCAAGGCATCAGTTTAACATCGACTATGTACGGTCAGATTGGCGTTCAGAGGCATTCGGATTATCGCATCCTCAATGAAAGCACGTTGTCATTTCATATTTGGAAAAATGTCAGCTTTGGTTCGACGTTCAAGTATCGTTATGATCACGAACCTCCCATGGGTGTCAAGAGAAGGGATCTCGAGTTGACCAACGGCATCTCCATCAGTTTGTGAACGGACCGCTTAAAACCGTAAAAGTTCCCAAAGGATTCGAGCCTCTCTTCAAGAAGGCGCATGCCTTTGTACATCAGTACTTCAGTGCGCTCAAATCGAATCCGGCCCGCGGGACAATCGAGATTTTCGGACAACGGTACATTTTTGTGCGCGCTGCATCGATGTCCGTCGAGTTTTTTGATCTGATCAAGAGAGCGTACGAAGATCGGGACGAACAGGAAGCCATTGCAATCGCCCGAAATCTCCTGTTTGACATCGCCCACGCCATCGGCTCCGCGGACGCTCGGGAGTTCCACAAACGGATGAAGGTAAAGGATCCAATCGCACGGTTGTCTGCGGGTCCTATCCACTTTGCGTATTCAGGATGGGCCTTTGTTGACATTCATCCCGAAAGTAAGCCAACGCCCGACGAAGACTACTATTTGGTGTACGATCATCCGTATTCTTTTGAATCGGATTCCTGGAAGAGGGCCAAGCGTAAGGTTGATTTTCCCGTCTGTGTTATGAACGCCGGATATTCTTCGGGATGGTGTCAGGAGAGCTTTGGCGTCGAATTGGTTGCAACGGAGATTTCTTGCAAAGCCAAAGGGGATTCACACTGCCGGTTTATCATGGCTCATCCGTCCCGAATCGAGAAGTACATCAAGGCCTATACTACCTCTCATGACCTCCCAAGTCTCCGGATTGAAAAGTATGAAATACCCGGCTTCTTCAGTCGAAAAACCGCGGAAGCGGAGCTTCGAAAGACGTTGGGAGAAATTGATGATCGGATAGCGGCCAGGACCAAACCTCTAGAACAGGCCAATGAACAACTGCGCCGCGAGATTGAAGAACGGATCCGAAGCGAGGCGGCACTTGCTCAATCCGAAGAAAAGTATAGGAAGCTCATTGATACGGCGAGCGATGCCATATTCGTTGCGGATAAGGAAACCGGAATCATCATGACCGTGAATCAAAAGGCGCAAGAGCTAATCGGTCTACCGGCTGACAAGATTATTGGAATGCATCAGTCGCAACTTCATCCGCCGGAAGAAGCCGATCTATATAAGCGTATTTTCAGTCAATTTCCGTTGGGCGGACCATTGACCGCAACAAATCTTTTTGCACAGCATAGCAGCGGTCGCCGAATTCCAATCGAAATCAGCGCAAGTATTTGTGAGATCAACGGCCGCATGAGCGTTCAGGGTATTTTTCGGGATGTTTCCGTACAGCGGCAAACCATAGAGGCGTTGAGGGAGAGCGAAGATCGATATAAGGCTTTTATGGAGCACAGTGCAGAGGGAATCTATCGACTGGAAATAGAGCCGCCCATCAAATTGTCTTTGGATCCGGACGCGAAGGTGAAGGCCCTTTTTGATGACGGATATATTGCTGAATGCAACCAGGTTCAAGCGAGAATGTATGGTTTCGATGATTCCAAAGGATTAATCGGAAAAAAGATACGGGAATTATTAGTACCGACGGATCCGGACAATGTCGAATATATCCGACGATTTTTTGAAACCTATCGAACGAAAGATGAAGCCTCTCATGAAGTCGCCAAAGATGGTTCCGACAAATACTTTCTGAACAACGCAGTAGGCATCATCGAAAATGATCGGCTGGTTCGAATTTGGGGTACCCAACGGGACATAACGGATCGGATGGCCGCTGATTTGGCACTGAAACAGAGCGAACAGCGGTACCGTACGCTGGTGGAATCATTCCAAGAGATGGTGCTGATTACGAGCTATGACCATAAGATTGTATTTGCCAATCGCAGTGCCGAACGAATGTCCGGCTTTGCCGCCGCCCAACTTCAACATGACATGGGTGGATTTTCTCACGTGCATCCGGACGACAGATCGATGGTTATGGACGCCGTTGAAGCATTTATCGGAAGCTCCGAGGCACATTCCCCGGTTATAGAGAATCGGTACGTCACGGCGGCAGGCGATGTTCGATGGCATTCGACCATTATCAGCAAGGCCGAGTATGACGGTAAACCTGCTTTGCAATACCTGGTCCGCGATATTACGGAGAAGAAAAGACAACAGATAGAAACCGAGATCGCCCGCGCCAATCTGCGCGCCATAGTGGACAATACCCTGGACAGCATTTGGTCGGTAGACACCTCCTACCGCGTGGTTACGATCAACACGACTTTTCAGGTGGCTTTCGAATTGGCGTATGGTTTTGGGCTGGTTCCCGGCTCCAGCATCCTTGAGCATATCCCGCCCGAGGTGAGACCCGTCTGGGAAGGGCGTTACAAAAGGGCGTTGAAGGGAGAAAGCTTTTTTGTTCAGGATGAGATTTCGATACAGAATCAAAGTCGATTTTTTGAAATCTCTTTTAATCCCATCCGAACGCCGGACGGGGGTATTGCCGGAGCCGCCATGTTTTCCAGGGATGTGACTGAACGGCGAACCGCGGAAATTGCGTTGAGAAGTTCAGAATCGAGGTACCGCAATCTGGTGGAAACCATGAATGAGCTGGTCGCCGAGATCGATCTCCGAGGTAAGATTCTTTTTGTAAACAGCTCGTACGAGCGTACCGGCTTTGAAAAATCAGAACTGCTCGGCACCAACTTCTTTGACTACATACATCCCGAAGATGTTGAAGCGACCATCCGTCATTGCGGGATAGCCAGAGACGAGTCGAAGCCTATTCGAAACTGCGAATATCGGTTCCGAAAAAAGAGCGGTGAGTATATTCACTTGGTAACCAATGGAGATCCCCGATTTGACGAAAACGGTCACACAACAGCAATTCTCCAGGTCTCCTTTGACATAACCGAACGCAAACAGGCCGAAGAAGCACTGGAAGCAGAGAAAGAAAGACTATCGGTAACTCTGCGCTCTATTGGAGACGGTGTCATAACCACGGACGCAAGCGGCAAGATCCTTTTTCTCAACAGGGAGGCCGAACGCTTGACCGGATGGAGCCAAGTAGAATGTGAAGGCAAGTCGATTTCTGAGGTGTTGAACCTCATTCACGAAAGGAGTCGTCAACGTCTTAACGATCCGGTCAGCGAGATCATTTCAGACGGTGGAATGGTGGAAATCGGGGATCAGACCATCCTTGTTCAGAAGGACGGCTCAGAAATTCTGATTTCAGATAGCGGTGCACCGATTCGTGATAAGGACGGGAGAATCATCGGCGTGGTATTGGTGTTCAGGAATGTGACGGAAAAGCGCAAGGTCGAAGAGGAACGAGTTAAAACAATGAAATTGGAGTCCGTCGGAGTACTGGCTGGCGGTATCGCTCATGACTTTAACAACTTGTTGACGGCCATTCTTGGGAATCTATCGCTGGCCAAGCTCGAATTGGATGGCGACCAGCCGGAAAGGGTCAAAGATATCCTGACCCGATCTGAAACCGCCTCCTTACGAGCCAGAGATTTGACGCAACAACTGCTGACCTTTTCTCGTGGAGGCGCTCCGGTCCGCAGAGTCGCGTCGGTCGTAAACTTGATTCGGGAATCGGCGGAATTTATGAGTCACGGTTCCAAGGTCAAAGCACTCTATGACGTTCCCGCCGACTTATGGCCCATTGACGCCGATCAGGGACAAATTACGCAAGTGGTTCATAACCTGGTGATCAATGCGATCCAGGCGATGCCCGATGGTGGGATGATAGAGGTTCGGGCACGAAATCTGACCGTATCCAAGACGGATGCACTGGCTCTTGCGAATGGCCCCTACATTCTCATTGAAGTCACTGATCATGGAGAGGGAATACCAAGAGCTATCCTCTCAAAAATATTTGATCCGTATTTTACGACGAAGGAAAAAGGCAGCGGTTTGGGTCTGGCCACCTGTTACTCAATTGTCAAACGACACGAGGGTCTCATAGAAGTTCAATCCGAGCAGGGCAATGGTTCGACCTTCAAGGTGTACCTACCTGCTGTTGTGGGTTTGGAGAGGGTCGGGGAGGAATTGCCACCAGCGATTGCCCAGGGTCGCGGACATATACTTGTTATGGATGACGAGGCCGATATTCGCGAAATCACGGGCCGTATCCTGGCACGTCTCGGCTACACATCAACCGTAACCGCCGACGGAAGAGAAGCGGTCTATGAATATCTCGATGCGTTGGGGCAATCAAAGAAGTTTGATGCCGTGATCATGGATTTAACTGTCCCGGGTGGAATGGGAGGGCATGCTGCCGCGGAAAAAATTCTATCCATGGATCCTGAAGCCAGAATTGTTGTTGCAAGCGGATACAGTAACGATCCGATCATGGC
>JAGQUY010000366.1 GCA_020438245.1 Bacteroidota bacterium | reverse complement strand
TGATGATCCTCGGATGAATTATTCGGAGATCGCCAAAGCTTACCAACAGTTGATCGATAAGTTTCCAGAGAGCCAGTATGTTGTAGACGCCATGTACAATCTTGCGTTCATACGGGAGCAGGAAGGCACGCAGCTCCGAGGTTTGGCCTATAACGACCAAGGCAATGCTGGGTATTCACAGGAGTCCGATCGCAAGATGCGGGAGGCACTCAAAATGTATCAGAATTTGGCGGTTCGGTTTCCCGACAGCAAATATGCCGCCGAGGCCTATAACAGGATTGCGGAATTCTACTTCCTCAAGGGTGGCGATGCCGATCTGCAGCGGGCCATCAAGAATTATGCGAAAGTGCTGGATTATCCGAATTCTGAACGCTTTCCAGAAGCCGTCTACAAGTTGGCATGGACATACTACCGCCTTGGTGACTATCCTCAGGCTATAGGCTACTTCACGTATTTGGTGGATGATGTCGATACCGCCCGCCATTACAACAACGATACCAAGGAATTGGACACAGAGGCGCTTGTTTACATCGGCATTAGCTTCAATAGATGGGGTGAACAAGTGGATCTCGCCCAAGGGACCAATGAGGGCGGCTATAAACTGGTGAAATCTTATATTGATGAAGCCAAATTGGGTGAAAAAAGGTATGCTCCCGAGATTATCTGGCAACTGGGCGAGTCCTATTCCATTGAGCAAAAAGATACCTTGGCGCTTTACGCCTACAATACACTTCTTGAGAACTATCCCAATTTTTGGCGAGCTCCGGATGCGCAGTACAAGATTATTCAGACCTACGACCGGCTCTTTCGGCAAACCAACCGGCCTGAATTACTGGACAGTGTATTGACCAATCGGTATGCCCTCTACAATGCGTACAAGCCCAAGTCCGAATGGTCAACAATTCAGGAAGATAAAGAGGTTGTTGCCAAGGGAAACAGAATGGCGCGGGACGTATTGGTTGAGAATATTCAATACTATTATGGAGAGGCAGGCGTTTCCAACAATCTTGAAGATTGGCGGAAAGCAATGGAGTTCAGCCGCGAATTCATAAAATTTTTCCCGGTGGATACCAACGCCTATTTCTTTCACTACAATCTTGCGGTCATTCAATATCGGTTTTTCGGTCTTCTCGATTCAGCGTATGAAGATTACGTAAAAGTCGCTACGCTGTATCCGCAGGATCTCTATCGGTACGACGCTGCAGTCAATGCATTTAACATCGCTGATTCTCTGTACCGGATGGCACCCTACAAGAAGCCGGCTGACCTACCACAGGACAGTATTATCCCGCTGACCCCAGGCGAGGAAAAACTTATTGACGCCATCAACAGCTATTCAAGGATATTTCCGGACACGGTCAGTGAATATCCCGTGGATTCTCTTCAAAACGCCAAGCCCATCCTGGGTGTTCCTGGCAGGAAGACGCCGGACTTTTTGGCATATGCCGGACAGATCTATTACTCGCATAACGAATTTGCTCGTGCGTCGCAATATTTTAACACCATCGTCAGTCGATATCCGAGCAGCAATAAAGTCCAAATATCAGAGCAGTATTTGATGCAGTCGTACCTGGATAGAAAGGACTTTAGAAGTTCTGAAATTGTGGCGCGACGATTGTATGAAAACCCAAGCTCGACAGCCGAACAACGTGAAAAGGCAATTAACGCCATCTTCTACTCTATTTTCAAGCGGGCAGAGAATTTTCTGGCGAAAAAAGAAAATGCAAAAGCCGCCAGAGAGTTTCAGCGAGCGTACGAAGAGGGGGTTCGCATCGGGTACCCCAAACCGGATGAAAAGGCCCTGGCCCTGTTCAAATCCGCCGCAGCGTATTCCAGTTCAAAGGAGTTGAGGCGTTCCCTTAGAGCCTACGAAATGTACGCCGACAGTTTCCCGAATGAAAAAGACGCGCCAAACGCACTGTGGAATATTCAGTATTCGTATGCCGAATTGAAAGAGATGAAAACGGCATCTCGATTCGCGGAGCGGCTGGCGGATAATTACACTGCGTATAACGCAAATAACGGTCAGGCTACTGCTGAAATTGCCTTATACAATGCTGAATACTACATCGAGCAGGCGGCGAAACGTGCAAGTGTGGTTGGAGACACAGTCGAAGCCAAAGCGATGAATTACGAGGCGATCAGAATAAGCGGCAAATTTGTTCAACGGTATCCCAAATCGGAATACGCTTCTTCGATGGACTTTGGCATTGCAAACCTCTACTTCCTGGTTAACGAGGAGGAAAAAGCCTATGCCAAGTATCGCGATTTCGCCCGAACCTTCCCCAATGACAAGAGGAACGTTCAGGCTCTTTATGATGTCGGTGTAAACCACTTGCGCAAGCTTCGTCGTGAAGAAGCTATTCAGGCTTTTCAGGATGCCCGAAACAAGAGTGAGGAGTTAAAACGTCAGAACCTTGATTTCAACAGGCACTTCTCGTCAGAAGCCGTGTATGAATTGGCACGCATGAAGTATGAAGATTTCACGAAAATTGACCTCAAAGAGCCGGGTATCGAGTACAAAGAAGACAAGAAGCTCTCCATGATCAAGGAGTTGATTGAGCTTTATAACAGTATTACGGCGTATGCGCAAATCAGAACATATGAAGCTGCGTACTACCGGGGCCTGATTCGGGAAGAGTTCGGTGATGCTTTGACGACAAAACAGTTCAAGCAGGAAAAGGATCTTGTTAAGCAGATTCAGGCCCAGAAGGATGCCTATTCGGCGGCTTCCCAGGTGTACAGAGGTGCTGTAGATGAATATCTGAATGCATTCAATTTTCTTGACAAGGCTGTGAAGAAATTCGACGATGATCAAAAAGCGCTTGTCGACTCCCTGACCAAATTGTATCCGAATAAGGCGGACACCGTTCAGCAATTATCTCAAGCGACTTGGGAAGGCAAGACCGCCAAGGAAAAAGAATTTTCACGTGCTCGCCAGCGAGAGCTGGCCGTCAAGTATAGCGGCCTTTCGCGCTCAAAAGTTTCCCGAATACTATTTTATGTGGCAGATTCCAAGCGGCTGATAATGGAGGCCTATTTAAACGCTCCGTTGCCCAAGGAGGTCAAGCCTGGATCCGTTGAGTATATCTATTATCAGAATCAGTTGGTGAACCAGGCTCTTTTCCCGACAATCAACGAAGCGATCGCGGCATTTGAGCGTGCGGCTTTTGAGATGGACTCCCTTGGCATCAACGATAAGTACACAAGCGAATGCCGCCGCAATGTCGTCAGATTTACCGGAATAGTCCCGTCGGAATTGGCCAAGTTGGCGTTCTTGTCCATGGATCTTTACAAGAAAAACTCTGATCAATATCGAGTGATCATCGCGGCTGGTCAGGACTATGTCAACCCGTCGACGGGTAAGGGCTTCTGGGACGTATTTTATGACGTTCCAATCGAAATGATTACATTTATTTCTCAGCTGGCGAAACCGGCTGGAGAGGCAGCCATCAAAGCCTACTCCAACGCTGTTTTATTCGCCAAGCAGAAGAACGTATATAACGAGGACGCTATTCAAATCGAACGCGAGATGTTTGATTTTGCGTATGATTTTGCACGTCTGAATTACAGCGAGGCAGACACATCTGACAAGTATTACAAAGCCTACGAAGCAGAGTACTTCAAACATCAGGATGACGAGGATTATTTATATCTAAGTGAGGCAAGTGCAACCTACAACCAAGTGCTTCTTTTCTCCCGAGAAAACGCAAGGGGAGTACTGGAGCAGGCTTACAATGCTGCAACAGCCCTTGAGCTTGTAAAATTAGTTCCAAGTCCCAGCGGTATCGAAGGTGAAGAGATTGCTCTTACCGATCACCAGCCTACCAAACGAGTGCTTGCATTGCTTGGTAAGTACGATGAATACTACGCAAAACTCCTGCAGCTAAAGACGTACACAACGGCGTTTGCTTCCAATTATGATGACTGGTTGGTAACAAATAAATTCGCTGAAAATTGGCAGACACGCACCTACA
>JAGQUY010000365.1 GCA_020438245.1 Bacteroidota bacterium | reverse complement strand
CCTCCGTATTCTCTTGCAAAAGGAATACCGAACCAGCCGCGTTCACACATGCGCTTGACATTTTCAGCGGGAAACTCTGAATTCTTGTCGAACGCATCGGCCACGGGGGCAACATATTCCCTGGCAAATTCTCTTACGGATTGCCGTAGATTTGATTCTTCCGCCGTAAATTCGAAGGGCAGCTTGGACATTTGTTCTCCTTGATAAGCTATGGAATATACCGACCGTGATTTCCTAAATCAAGACGGCGCTCAAAATCAAAAAGCCGCTCCGAGCAGGAGCGGCTTCTGAGTTTAATGATGTTTACAGCGTAGCGGGTACGGTAAGATCTCAGATGGCAGATTGAAGTTTACTGATGAGCTGACTTTTTGGAACGGCACCCACGATTTTATCGACGAGTTCACCATTCTTGAAAAAAAGAATACTCGGGATGCTCATGATTCCGAATTTCGAAGCAACCGCAGGGTTGGCATCCACATCGATTTTGCAAATCTTGGCTTTTCCGTCATACTCTTTTGCCATTTCTTCAACAACGGGTGCAATCATGCGGCAGGGAGCACACCAGGTGGCCCAAAAGTCAACCATAACCGGTTTATCAGATTTAAGAACTTCGGCATCAAAGCTGTCGTCTGTTAGAACGATCGGATGACTCATTGTGGGACTCCTTTTTAGCGTATGATATTTAACGAAGGTCCGGGATATTTATTCCGAACCAGATCCGGGGTTTGCTGCGGTCTCGGATTCCAGAGGGATTTGGCCTTCCTGATCGCCCGGCTTATGAAAGATTACAAAAAAAGTCATGATGATCATGCCCACGACTACTGCGCTGTCGGCCACATTAAAAACCGGCCATCGGTGCATTCCAAAAACGTCCGGAATATCCACATCCATAAAGTCAACCACGCGTCCAAAGAGAACGCGGTCGATCAGGTTTCCTACAGCGCCGCCGAGAATAAGCCCCAGCGACGTGCGGTACAGGATGGTTTCTTTGCGAGCCTGATAAATGTACCACACGAGTCCGATAGAGGCCACAATCGAGACCACGGAGAAGAACCAGCGGCCCCAAAACGGATGTGATTCAAAAAAACGGATCCCAAAAGCCATTCCGGGGTTTTCTATGTAGGTAAGTTGTACTGTAGATCCAATCAGGGGAATGGAGTCGTGAATGATCATCCATGATTTAACCATCCACTTGCTGATCTGATCAATGAGAACAATGGTCAGCGCGATGACATAAGGTCTTAGAATCGACATTCTCAGCCTTCGAGCTCCGATTGTTCCTTGCTCTTAACCTTTTGCAGCTTCCTTTTGCACTCTACGTGATATTTTGCCACCAGCACGACTTCCAACCGTTCTTTTTCGATGTCCTTGTTGCATATAAGGCAGACACCGTAGGTGCCCTCTTCGATGCGTCGCATGGCGTCGGCAAGTTCTCCCAGATACTTATTTTCCCGGGCCGCAAGCATGAATGTCTTTTCGCGATCATACGTATCGCTGCCTTGGTCTGCCATGTGGAAAGAATAGGCGGAATGATCGCCAGAAGCATCCCTCATGGTAGATTCCAGCAGCGTTTCCTTGATGTAGCCCATGTCTTTCAGCACCTTGTTCTGTTCTTCCAGAATGAGCTTCTTAAAATACTCCAGATCTCGTTTTTTCATGTTTCCCCCTTCCGGGTTATGAGTACATTCCTGAATTAGACACGCTTTACGCCGACTCGGACCTTGTGATCGTTGATTTCAACCTCTCTTACGAATCCATCCGGCTCCTGCATTGGATGTATTTCTTTGGCGAGTGTTTCATTGAGCACATAGGTTTTTTGTTCCTGCAATGCTTCGGTGATCGGACCGGCATCGGAAAAGGAAATCGATATACGATCTACCACGTCGAAGCCTGCTTCTTTTCTCAGATTCTGAACACGGCTCACAAATTCACGGGCCAACCCCTCATTGACTAATTCGATCGTCAAATGCGTATTCAAAGCGACCGTTATCAACCCGTCAGACTGGACTGCGATGCCCTCCTTTTCCTCGTGCAGGATTTCCACATCGTTTTTCGTAATCTCATGTTCGTGCCCACCGACGTGAATCATATGGGATCCTTTGTCGAGAATTCTATCTATATCCTGTTCGTCGAAATTCTTGATTGCCGAGGCAACCTGATTGACATTTTTTCCAAATTTAGGTCCCAAGGCCTTAAAGTTTGGCTTTACACGTCGATTAACCAGTGACCCCGTATCGGTGACAAACTGAATGGATTTTACGTTAAGCTCGCTCCGGATAATCTCTGCGAATCTGGAAACGTCTTCCCGGACAGCCGCAGCCTCGGTGACCACGATGATCTCACTCAGGGGCTGGCGAACTTTGAGCTCTTTTAATTCCCGGAGTGCCCTTCCGAGCTGCACCACACGGCGGGGGGCATTCATCCGCTCTTCCAATTCCAAATCCTGTTTCTCATGATCGGAAACCGGATAGGCAGTAAGGTGAATACTATCAACCCCACCCGGTTTGCCAAGGCATTGATAGAGTCGTTCCGCAATAAACGGGCAAAACGGCGCAATAACTCGACTCAGCGTGTCTAAAATTTCAAATAACGTTTGGTAGGCTGAAGACTTATCCCGTCCACGTTCGCCTTTCCAAAAACGACGACGAGAAAGTCTAATATACCAATTGCTCAAGTCGAGATCAATGAATTCCTGAATGACGCGCCCGGCTTTGCTTGTGTCATAGGCGTCCAGATGGGCGCGCACTTCACCGGT
>JAGQUY010000364.1 GCA_020438245.1 Bacteroidota bacterium | reverse complement strand
GGGATCGAAATCCCGTTCCCGCAGCGGGTTGTACATATGAAGTCGGGAACATAATCGGCGGTGCGGCTGTTCATGCCGCCGGCGACTTAAAAAGTCCCTGAATATCTCGATTGCGTAGTATGAATTACGTATCCCTTTTGGGCCTAAATGCAGCCCCAACCCTACGTTTTTCTTGCATCTATTTTGCCTGCAGGCTATATTCGAGCCTAGTTGCTACATTTTTGTCCATTCCTATTGCTGCACGGACTGTTTATTTTAATTGGAGAATAAAATGCGGGTATTTTTTCAATCCAACCTCTATTTGGTAGCCGGCCTCTGCGTACTCATACTGACGACCTTTGGTACTCAGGAAAGACTCTCCGCACAGACCAATCCTCGCGGCGTATTTGAGTTTGTCTCTCGCGTAGATGCCAGCCAGGATGACGCGGTCGCCATGGTCCTGGATGGAAAGATGCTGTATGTGGCCAACAAGACGGCGGGATTGACCATTTTTGAAATTATGGAGTCAGCTCGACTGAAAAAAATCAGCCGCACCCCGTCTGTCGGACAAAACTACGGTATTGCCAAGAAGGACAACTTCGTTTTCCTGGCGGATAACCTCGCCGGGCTGCTGGTGTATGACGTCACGAATCCCAAGAAGCCGATTCTTATAAACGAAGTGGCTGTGCCGGGTGAGGTGCGCGATCTGCAGATCAAGGGTAATTATGCGTACTTGGCAGCCGGCCTGTCGGGACTTGTCGTAATGGATATAACGGATCCAAAGGCGCCGCAACAGGCAGCCAAACTCCGGTACGACAGGGATTGGGACTTTACGAGCCGGCTAAAGATCGTCGGCGACCGTTTATTCCTGGCCGATCGTAAGTCAGGCATCCATGTCATCAGCATTGCAGATCCTCTGGCGCCGCGCGAGTTGAAAAAATATCAAACTTCGTTTGCCGTAGGCGTTGACGTGGCCGGGGACTACGTGTATGTAGCCGATGGCCCCGGCGGTTTGGTTATTTTGGATGCGACCAATATTGAAAAAATGAAGCAGGTCGCCACCGTCAATCTTCCAGGGCATGCAAATAGCGTATACAAGTCCGGTCCGTATGTGTATGTCTCTCTTGACGATGCCGGTATTCGGGCGATTGACGTATCCGATCCGAAGAGGCCGATCTTTGACTCCCGATTTGACACACCCGGCCAAGTTTATGGAGTAGTCAAATACGATATTTTCATGATCGTTGCAGACGTAACCTCGATTCTAACGTTGATCCACAATAAGCCGCCGGTAATTTATCCGCTTCAAGACATGACCGTTGCGGAAAACCAGCAGATCCAATTTAAGATCCGCGGATATGATCCGGATGACAATCCAATATCCTTTTCAGCAAATTTCTTGCCGGAGGGCGCGGTATTCAACGAAAAAGACACGACGGTGACATGGACGCCATCCTTTGAACAGTCTGGAAAGTACGAAGGCCTTATACTGGTGGCTACGGAAAAAACACAATCCAAACTGTTCTCCAGAGATACTGTAACGATAACGGTAACAAATACGAATCGCGCTCCGGCACTGCCGATTACCGGAAACTATGTTGTTGATGAAAACAAACCGCTCGCATTCAAGATCAATCGTCCATCCGATCCGGACGTTGAGGATGAAGGCAAACTGAAGGTTTCACTGCTTAACCCTCCCACAGGTTCGACTTTCAACGGGGATTCTCTTTCCTTTTCCTGGATTCCAACGTATGAGCAGTCTGGTTCGTACACGCTGAATTTTGAGGTTCGGGATGCGGGCGGCCTCACCGATGTCAAGCAAACGACGCTGACGGTGAACCACGTTAATCGGCCGCCGATATTTGCCGATTTGAAACCTTCGTTCACCGGGGACGAAAATAAAGAAATTCGGTTTGCGATTTCCGCAACTGATCTTGACAAAGAGGATGCCGGTAAATTGGACTATGCGGCATTTGATTTGCCGCCGGGCGCCGCATTTGACAAGACTTCCCAAACGATTACGTGGACGCCTACCTATGAGCAATCCGGTAGTTATGCGGGATTGTATTTCATCGTGCGTGACCCCGACGGATTGTCGGACACCGTATCTACGGCCATTACGGTCAATCACGTGAACAGACCTCCCTTTATTTCCAGCATAACGGCGCAAAAGATCGATGAAGTTAAACAGTTGGTTTTCAAAGTAAACGCCGCCGATCCGGATATCGAAGATGACGGCAAGGTCGTCCTAAAGGCCAAGAGCGTACCTGAGGGTGCCCTGTTCGATGAGACGACCCGCACCTTGACGTGGACACCCACCTATGAACAGTCGGGCGAGTATACGGTAACATTTACCGCGACCGACGGCGCGGGCGCTACGGATGAGTTGAGTATTCCCATCACTGTTATGAATATCAATCGCCCGCCGACTATTGCAGTCGTCGAGCCGCAAATCTCCGACGAAGCGAAAGAATTTACGTTGGTTGTGCCGGAAGGACAGGATCCGGACAAAGAGGACATTGGAAAGCTTACCTATACAGCGGAAAAACTTCCGCAAGGCGCGTCGTTTGATCCTGCCACAAGAACGATCAAATGGACGCCGACCTATGATCAATCCGGTGTGTACGACGGGATCAAGGTGACGGTCAAGGATTTGTTGGGTTTGACGGCGACTACAACGTTCAAGATCACCGTAAACCACGTCAACCGGCAGCCTGTTTTGGAAGAAGTTGTGGCACAGACCGTGGATGAAACCAAAGCCATGCAAGTTCGGATAAAGGGATCGGATCCGGACAAAGAGGACGCAGGCAAATTGGTCTTGACCGCTGCTGATCTTCCTCAGGGCGCAACGGCCCAGCAGTTTGAAAATACTCTGCTGGTCAACTGGACGCCGACCTTCGACCAATCTGGAGTCTACACGGTTAAGGTCAAAGTCGCAGATCCGAGCGGCTTAAGTGACACCAAGGATCTTGTGATAACTGTAAATAACGTAAATCGTTTGCCGAAGCTTGAGACCATCGCCGCTGTGACCGGGGAAGAAAATAAGGCTATTACCATAACGATTCCGGAAGCGGTGGATCCGGACAAAGAAGATGCCGGCAAATTGAAGTATACTGCCGAGGGTCTTCCGCAGGGAGCTACCTTTGATCCCGTTGCCAAGACGATTACTTGGACGCCAACGTACGATCAATCGGGTTCGTACAGTATCAAGGTCTCCGTGACCGACCTGCTGCAGGGAACTGACAGCAAGACCGTTACTGTCAACGTAAAGCACGTCAATCGGCCGCCGGTGATGAGCGATATCGCGGCGAAGAGCGGTGAGGAGGGACAGAAATTTGAAATGACGGTGGAAGTGAGTGATCCCGACAAGGAAGATGCCGGTAAGCTGACGCTAACGGCACAAGGGCTTCCTCAAGGCGCTGTGTTCAACGCGGGTGCGAAGACACTGACCTGGACGCCGACCTACGAGCAGGCTGGCGAGTACAACGTCACCTTCAAAGTCACAGATCCCTCGGGCCTCGGCGATACCAAGTCCGCAGCGATCAGTATAAAGAATGTTAATCGTAAACCGGCCATTGGTCAGATTATTACTCAGAAAATTGCCGAAAACAGCAACCTGGCATTTGTGTTGACCGGAACGGATCCGGATAAGGAAGACGCGGGCAAGTTGACCTTTTCTGCAGACGGGTTACCGAGCGGTGCAACCTTTTCAGCAGACGGAAAATTCAACTGGACGCCGACGTATGACCAAGCGGGCGATTACAACGTGAACCTTCACCTCAAGGATCCCGGCGGTATGGAGGATACGAAAACGCAAAGTATCACAGTTACGAACGTAAATCGCGCACCGGTACTGAATTCTCTTTCCGGGGCTTCCGGCAAGGAAGGCGGCTCAATTTTATTTCAGGCAAGCGCCAACGATCCGGACAAAAATGATAAACTAACGTTTACAATGACCGGTGCTCCGACAGGTGCCAGTCTATCCGGTGACGGCAGCTTCTCTTGGACTCCGCAGGTCGGACAAGCAGGATCGTATACGGTGACAATCAAGGTTACCGACGGGAGCCTGTCGGATTCCAAGTCGTGCACTATTACGGTCGAAAAAGCGGCTCAAGAATAAGGAGGATGTATGGATGTCAATCTGAAAGAGATTGCGGCTGCAATGGAAGACAACCGCCTATACGCGGAGTTTTATCTCAACAAGAGTGACGGGAAAGTGACGCGCATTTCGAGGGATATTTTGGATGCAGTTGAAGATGATGATCCTGAAAGTGTGCCGGATATGGCAAAAAACGCAGCTCAAATTGCTGAAGCCATTATGTTCGATCCGAAATGTACTATGATTCAGGTGCCGAACCTCTCGTTCGCCGAGCAGCTGCGTTTGATGACAACGTTTTACACGCAGGTGAAGGACAAGGAACTGTCCAAGAAGCTGGAAGCGATGCGCAAGAGCCGTAATCCAACCCTTCGCCTGTTGGAGGCACTGAAGGATTATCCGGATGAAATGAAGAAGTGGAACGACTATAAAGAGTCATTTTATGTTGAGGAGGCGTCGAAGTGGGTGAAGTCTCTGTCATTGAACTGAATTGACTCTGACGATTGGCCAAAAAAAAGGCTGTCTCTTCAGACAGCCTTTTTTAATTCTAGTTCAAGTTCTGCTACTCAATCAACATCGCATCCCCAAAACTGTAAAACCGGTAATTGTCCTTCATGGCCTTTTTATAAGCTTTGAGGATGTTTTCACGGCCGCCAAACGCACAGGCCAGCATCAGGAGGGTTGACTCTGGTGTGTGGAAGTTAGTGATCAACTTGTCCACAATCTTGAACTCATAAGGCGGGTATATGAATTTGTCTGTCCATCCACGATGCGGTTTGACTCGATTGAGCGAGGTTACCGCACTTTCAATGCTGCGTATGGCTGTAGATCCGACCGCAATGACTTTTCCTCCTTCATCCTTGGTCTTATTGATTGCGCGGGCCGTCTCTTCAGGGATTTCGTAGTACTCGGAATCCATTTTGTGCCGACCCAAATCCTCTACTTGCACCTTTCGAAACGTTCCCAGACCCACGTGAAGCACCAACGGAGCAATCTTGACACCCTTTCGTTTCAGCTTCGACATGATTTCTTTGGTGAAATGAAGGCCGGCTGTAGGCGCTGCAACGGATCCGCGCACCCGGGCAAAAACAGTTTGATAGTCTTCTTTGTCGCTTTCTTCGGCGGGTCTCTTGATATACGGAGGCAGCGGACATTGACCGATCTTGTCGATGAACTTATGGAAGTCAGAAGTATAGTTGAAGCGCACTACCCGACCGCCGCTAACGGTGTTGTCGATGACATCGCAATAAACGCCATCAACTACCAAACGGTTGCCAATGCGCACTTTTCGCGCCGGCTTCACCAAGACTTCCCATAGGTTGGATTCCAGCTCGCGCAGGAGAAAAACTTCCACTTTGGCATTGGTTTTTTCCTTGCGGGCCATCAATCGTGCCGGAAACACTCTGGTTTCGTTCACAACAAGGCAGTCTTTTTTGGTGATATGTTCCACCACATCGCGGAATTTCTTATCTTCCATTTCGCCGGTCTTTCGATCCAGAACCATGAGCTTACACTTGTCACGCGGGCTGACCGGATACTGGGCAATGTATTTTTCCGGGAGTTTGAACTTGAAATCAGAGAGCTTCATAATGCCTCGTAAATAACTATAAATTCGAAATTTGAAAAGCAGGGCAATATAACAAAAAAGACCCCCTGAGTCAATTTCTTTTGTGGATATCTTGTTAATTCCAGTTGCGAAAGTCTTCAGAAATACGGACCTTCTATCTTATGGTTAAACCCAATAAAAACAACGAAGTATTCGATTTAGATCAGCTGTCCTCTTGGCGATCCCTTTTCCCGATTGTACGGCAAGTAACCTACTTGAATCATGCGGCCGTTGCGCCGATGTCGATTCGCGTCAAGGATGCAATGGATTCTTTTTTGCAGGATTTAATGACCTCCGGCGTCGACCAGATCGAAGCATCCCTTCAACGGAGAGAAGACCTGCGGATAATGGTTGCCGATTTGATCGGAGCACCTGCGACCGGAATTGCCTTTGTCAAGAACACTTCGGCAGCATTGAACAATCTGGCACAGGGGCTCACTTGGCGTACAGGTGATCGCATTCTAATGGTGGCAGGCGAATTTCCCTCCAATATCTACCCGTTTACAAACTTAAAAAAACACGGAGTGGAGATTGATATACTGCCGACCAGGAACGGAGTTTTTTCTTCACAAGACTTGGAACGGGCCATTACAACCAGAACACGGCTGGTAACAGTAAGTTTTGTTCAATTTCATAATGGCTTCAAAACGAACTTGGAGGCTCTTGGCACAATATGCAGGTCAAAAGACGTGTGGCTCTCAGTCGATTCCATTCAAGGGTGCGGCGTCGTTCCGCTTGAAGCGAAGGATTGGGGAATAGATTTTCTCGCCAATGGAGGTCACAAATGGCTGATGAGTCCGGCCGGAATAGGCATCCAATATGTCGGAGAGGAGTTGCTTGAGGAAATGGAGGTAGCCACACTAAGCTGGCTTTCCGTAAAAAATGCATGGGATTTTGACACGAGCCGCATTGATCTTCTGGACGATGCGAGGCGGTTTGAATATGCCACTGAAAATTTTATCGGAATTTACGGAATGCACGCAGCTCTGTCCCTGCTGTTGGAAGTTGGCATTGGTAATATCTACCGGCACGTTACTTTTCTCATCGACCGACTGGTTCAGGGTTTAACAACGTCCGGCTGTAAGATCATTTCGTCTATGGAGCCGGACCATCGATCGGGTATACTCGCCTTTTCGATGAGATCTGAAGACGCAACTCGGAAGGTTTTTGACAGTCTTAAATCCAGGAGGTTCATCGTATCCCTCAGGAATGGAAATATCCGTGTCGCTCCGCATTTTTACAATTCCATGGATGAGGTGGAAGGGTTCCTTGATGCGGTGACGGAAAGTTCGGGCTTATGAAGCATCATTGGATCATCGACGCATATAATGTAATTCATCGCATACCGCGGTTCAGAAGCCGTTTGGGAACAGCACTAGAACAGGCACGCGCCTCTTTGCTTAAGACTCTCCAAGGCTTCGCGCGCAGCCAGAGGGCTTCCTGCACGGTTGTTTTCGACGGCGCAGATGTGGCAAGCCAACTTCCGGACAGGGCCGGCGGATTGAATATTGCCTTTGCGAAACCGCCAAGAAAAGCGGATGATGTGATCAAGAAACTCGTTGATGATCTTAAGAACCGATCTCAGATAACCGTGGTAAGTTCTGACTTGGAGGTTTACCGCTATGCAAAAGCGAGCGGTTGCAAGGTGATGACTTCCGAGGAATTCGATGCCAAAGTACGCGCACGTGTTTCATCCGGAGAATCCGACCAAAAAGAAGAACCCAATCTGTCGGCCGGCGAAAAGGAAGAGTGGCTGAATTTGTTCAAATGAGCGATTCGAAGCAATCGGGTGCGTCTCCTGCCGGCAACGGCCGAACTAGATTGTTCCCAATCGTCCCACTGATCCTTTTGATCGTTATTCTGTTGATCAGATGGGATCTGTTTCGCGATGGTTTATGGTCGTTGACCGCAGGATTGCTGTTGCTGGTCACCCAGCCCAGTCGCGCAGGGGCTGCCTTCAATCTGCGTCTGCTTGATTTTTGGATTGCCTCCCTGAGTCTGTCCGCCATGATCGTTTGGTTGTCGTGGCGATTACTTCCGATGAACAAGTCCGGCGAGCATCAAACGGCAACGCCGATGCGTGAAGCCCTTCGTCGACTTCATAGAAATAGATTGGTCAAAGGGGCCTCGTTTGTTATCACCATTTTTGTTGCAGCCGCCCTGTGGAGTCCCTTGTTGGCCCCAGTTGATCCGAATCATCAGCAGGATATTCTGCTGACCCGATTAAAAAAGCCGATGGAATCACTGAAGTATGTCAATCTCCGTCAACCTGCCGACACGAGTGGAGCCTCCAGCTCGCTTCTTGACCGATGGATCACCCTGAATCGTCGGCTTCTGAATCGTGACGAGCACATCCTGTATCTTACGGATATCCGTCTCTCTGACTCAACGGTTACTCTTGTTCAAGGAAATACACGAGAAATCATTCCGACAGAACTGTTGGAGGACTTGCTTCCGGATTCAAGAACTTTTTTGTTTGGGACGGACAAGTATGGGCGGGATATTTTTAGCAGAATACTATATGGTGCTCGCATTTCCTTGAGCATTGGAATCTCCGCCATGATCGTCGCGGTTGTGCTTGGGAGTTTGGTCGGCGTTCTTGCCGGTTACTATGGGGGATGGACAGACCGTGTCCTCATGCGTACGGTTGACTTGGTATTGGCATTTCCGGGTCTTTTTCTGATTCTGCTGATCGTAGCGATCTTTGGGAATTCACTTCTGTGGCTGATTCTGATTCTGGGATTAACAGGCTGGATGGGAGTTGCGCGCTTGGTTCGGGGTCAGATTTTGTCTTTGAAGGAGCAGGAATTTGTGTTGGCAGCGCAGGCGTTAGGGTATTCCGGCGCCAGAATCGTTTTCAAACATCTGCTTCCGAACGCCCTGTCTCCGGTTATCGTAGCCGCCTCACTGCGAATCGGGACTATCATATTGATCGAGGCCGGTCTCAGCTTTCTTGGATTGGGTGTTCAGCCACCTACGGCCAGTTGGGGCAACATGATCAACGAAGGAAGGGACTCCTTGCTGGTCGCATGGTGGATCTCCACGATGCCGGGCCTGGCCATGGTACTGGTTGTCACATCCTTTAACGTGATTGGGGACGGATTGCGAGACGTGTTGGATCCGCGAATCAAGGCTGGAGTTTGATTTCCAAAAAACCGCTGACTTCTCTCAAACCCACAATAAATTCGTGCGCAATTCTGAGGCCCTCTTTTTGTGCCGGCCAAGGAAGCTCAGCGAAAGTCTCTTCGAACGCTGTCCACTTGTATTCGGAGTGTTCCGGT
>JAGQUY010000363.1 GCA_020438245.1 Bacteroidota bacterium | reverse complement strand
TGTCCAACTGGTATATCTACGCCATAGATGGGAAGCCTGTAGTCGATCATGTAATTCAGTATGACCATCTTAACGACGAGTTGGACCGAATTGCCGAGCAGCTGAAGTTTCCCGACAAATTGGATCTTCCCCGCGCCAAAGGAGGGTATCGCAAAGACCGCCGTGACTATCGGGATGTCATGGATTTGCAAACGCGCGACTTGATTGATAAGGTGTGCGAGAAAGAGATTGCCTATTTCGGTTACAAGTATGATCCCTAACTATTTGCTGATTTCGACGCCGTTTCAGAATGCACCATAACCTTCAAGGGAATCTGACACACTAAAGTCGATGTATTTGGTCCGGAAGGAACGATTACCTTATTGCAATGGTTTCGTTGTTTCTTGCAAATTATTTCATTTTTGCCAAACGGCCTGTCTTCCTGCTACGAAGTGAAATCCTCCGTTGCTTCTTTTAATTTAGACGGTGCATCTGAAATCTTCGGCAGTGGTATAGCCACCTGCTCGCAAGGCGTGGCTTTCAATTGCCGGGAAAGCCAAATGGCGTTGTCCACCAATTCCTTGACAGAGCGATCGACAAACCGCGATTTGGCAAATGCCGCAACATTTCTTTCCATATCCTCTGAAATCCAGCCGCGGCTCCAACCGACAAAACTGAAAGGCGGGAAAACAAATCCAAGCTCGGTGAAGAATGTCTGCAGCTGTCCGGCTACCTGTTGGATGTTATCCTGTCCGCCGGTTATGATGAAGGCGGCAACCTTATCCTTAATCAGTACTTTGTCTTTGAGCGTAATCTGATTTTGGACGCAGTTCAAACGTTCGGCCATTTTATAATATAAGGATGACGCGTTTCCCCATCGGATTGGCGTAGAAAGCAGAACAACGTCCGCCCAAAGGACCAAATCCCGATACACCCCGGTCATGCCGTCGTCTGGATTCATCTCTGAAATGGAACATGGCCAAGTACAGGCATTCTCATGCTGACTATAATAGCCTTCACAGTGTCGATACAGGAGATCTCTGAGTTTGATGAGCTTTGTAGAGGCACCATTCTTCTCGGCATGGTCGAGTGCTTTTATGAGGGCCTCTTCGGAGGTTGAATACCGGGGCAATGTCTCGTTGAGGTTGGTCGTCGAGATTCCCAGAATGTTGAGGGATGTTGGGGTTGTTTGATAACGAAGTTGTTCCAAATCGAGCAATGGACGATCGTCATGCTTGGCCTTGTTGGCCTTGGTTACCGGCTTTACGGACAACAGGATTTTTTGGTTCTCAATTTTTACGGCGTAGACAGTCTGTTGATCTTTGTAGCCGGGAGGTGCGCCACCCGTCTTGATATTGTATTCCCAGCCGTGCCATGGACACGTCACGTAGTATCCGTCATATTTTTTCTCCACCTGTCCCTTGGCAAGCGGACCGCCTTTGTGCAGACAGGCATTCCCGATGGCGGTGATGGACCCGCCGTAGTTGAACAGGACAACTTGAACACCGTTGACCGCAACGGACCGATGCGAATCGGGTGGCAGATCGTTTAATCCAAGTACTTCAATAAAGTCGCTCATGTGAAGGCTCCGGCATGTGTTGGAATGGACTATCTACTTAACTTCGCATTTCGGGGGAATATTCCCGTTTGCCATCACCGGAGAAACCTCTTGAAAATACATGGTCCCATTCGTATCATAAGGCCGAATTACCGCTACCGTTTCAAA
>JAGQUY010000362.1 GCA_020438245.1 Bacteroidota bacterium | reverse complement strand
GCCTCCGCCTGGGGCATCGTTCTGGGGAATCCATCAAGGATGAAGCCTCTCTCGGTGTCCGGTCTCCTCAATCGTTCATCCACGAGTTCCACAATAACCTGATCGGGAACCAGCTCACCCTTGTCCATAAATGATTTGGCTTTCATACCGAGAGAAGTTTTGTTTTGAATGGCCTCCCTCAGCATATCCCCGGTGGAAATCTGCGGTATGCCCAATTTATCTACAAGCATTCTGGCCTGGGTCCCCTTGCCAACACCCGGGGCACCCAAAAATAGTAGTCTCATGACGCTCTCCTCTGGTTCTCTTCCGACGTGCCGGTCCGCTCTGATATTTTGTTCAGTGCAAACTGCAGATGCTGGGTCCTCGCATACTCCTCAGCGTCTACCGCCGGCTGCGCAATCTTGCGAAACTTCATATAGTAACTGGTTTTCCCTTCCGACTTCCATTTGCGCTCGTATTTTGTTTCGTAATAATCCGGTAAATGACTGACAAAGCCCGACTCGAACATCCTCTCGAAGCATCCCGCTTCTGTGATGCTCGACAGAACAAAGTCTTTGTATTCCGCGTCATCCGTAGCCACCGTTAAGACCCCTCTCATTCGAGTAGCCAGGAGTCTCAGGAACTCCGGATTTAATAACCTCCTCTTTGCGTGACGTTTCTTAAACCACGGATCCGGATAGTTTACATAGATATCCGCAATGCTCTCCGGCTCAAACAGGCGCCATGCCAGTAGTTTTGCATCTCCAACAAGTAATCGGCCATTGGTCAGGCTTTGACGTAGGAGGCTGCGATCGGCCTTCCGGAGATACGTAACTTCAATCTCGATACCGATCATGTTTCGATCAGCATGATCACGCAAGAAGGGCACCATGAAACTCCCGTTTCCGATTCCGATTTCCAGATCTACCGGATGATCATTTCCAAAGACGTCAGACCAACAAACGGGTTGTTGCCGGGCTACACGCCTGGCCATATCATCGTTATGCCAATTCAGAATAAACTCAGGTGCAGAGGTTGAAGCCATCACCTATCCTGAAAGACCGGTTTTCTTTTTTCAAGGAAGGCCGAAACACCTTCCTTCATATCATGGGATCCATAGAGATTGGAAAAACAGGTACTTTCAATATCACATGCCGTTTTCATATCCGCTTGCAAACCTTTGGCGATAGACTGCAACGCCTGAGCCATACCAAGTGAGCTCTTGGAAGTCATTTTGAGGGCTATTTTCCTGGTTTCATCCAAAAGGGTATCCTTCGGGACAACCTTGCTGACCAAGCCGATCGCCAGTGCTTCTTCAGATCTGACCTGATCGCCGGCAAGAATCATTTCCGTTGCCTTACTGGCTCCAACGATTCTTGGGAGGCGCTGCGTTCCGCCGAAACCCGGAATAATGCCGAGAGAAATTTCCGGCAATCCCATCAAGGCTCGATCAGAAGCGACCCGGATATGGCAGCTCATGGCAAGTTCCAAACCACCACCCAGACAAAATCCATTTATGGCAGCAATCACCGGCTTCGGTCCGTTTTCCAGCTTGAGAAAGACCTTTTGGCCAAACGCCGACATTTCCTTGGCCTGGTCCTTTGAAGTCAATTTGCCGATTTCGTCAATATCTGCTCCGCTGGCAAACAGTTTGCCCGCACCGGTCAAAATAACGACCTTAACCTCTGCGTTGGCGTGCAACTCATCCAAGAGACGATCCAACTCCTGCAATAGCGGCATTTTCAAACTATTGCCGGGGGGATTATTTAATGAAACCGTGGCAATCTTTTCGGCGATTTCCACTTGCAGATACGTATAAGACATAGTTTCTCCAAAGCATTAGCCTTTGATAATATAGAATTTGGAGCAAACAAGTCAAAGGTGAATTTCCGCCTGCTTGAAGAATGCCCATACCCTGGAGGGGAGGCATTGCAGTCGTAAACTTTGTCTCATGCGCAGAGGATGACGAAATGTATCGAAAAAAATTTCTTACATAAGCCAACTATTTCAGCAGCAACATCTTTCTTGTATGTGAGATACGGTCCGCTTCGAGTCGGTAAATATACATCCCGCTCGCGGCACGTTGTCCTGCCGCCGTTCTACCATCCCATTCAATTGAATATCGACCCGGTTCATAATACCGATTCACCAAGGTCGCAACTTCCTGTCCCAGCGTATTGTAAATTCGTATACGCACCTTGCCCGCTCTGGCAACCTCAAATTTGATGGTTGTCGATGGGTTAAAGGGATTCGGATAATTCTGAGCAAGCGAGAAGTCCGATGGAAGTGTTTGATCGAATGCATCCACCTCAAACTGCACCTGTTCCGAGCGCCCAACGAATACCTTGAACATCGCCGGTGTATCCTGACGAGGATTCTTGAACTCATACGGATACTGAGTCACTAATTGACGACTGCTGACATCATAAATGGCAACCAAGAACCCATCGGGCAGATCCCTCGACTCGAAGCTCAGTCTGTGAACCAGGGAGGTGAGCGTGCCCTCAACCCGCATCGTCCAACTCTTCACCTCTTCGCCCGGCGGAAGATAATTCATGGTAAGCGTTTTCCCCTGCACCTCATCCTCGAAATACAAACTCACGTGATCGCCGATGTACGGAAGTTCCGTAAGATCGTTCACGTCCAGACCCTCCGAAGCATCGGAAGCGACACCGATATAATTATAGGAATCCTCATACGGCCCGGCAGTCACCTTCAACTGAACCTGCCACTGGATGGTTTCACGTGTCTTGCGTGCCACCCGTTTGCCCAAGGCACCGGTCGGATCAATAGTCAACGTGATATTGGATGTCCCTCCGTTGTTCACCCAGTACCCGTTCCATGGCTGGAGCGTTGTGAACGGTGTCGGATCCCCGTTGGTCTGATCAACGCCTACATACTTCAAACCATCCCACGCGATCGGGCCTTTAAGCAATGGAAACTGATCCGCATCGGTGTCACTGTTCCAATCAACGCTGTAGGTGAACGGATTGCCGATCTGGTGCCAGCCCGGAGCAATAACGATCTGACCATCGTTGACTGTTGCGGTTCGTCCACTTTTTACGGTAATTTGACGGCCTCCGGCAACAACAACTTGCTTGAGCCAGAAGCCCTTTCCCAAAACAAACGTACCCGTCGAGCTGACGTCGGTTTCACCTTCAAACAACCGCCACGTCGTATTGCCAGGATCTCCAAAATCAGCAAGTACGTTACTAGCCAATTTGTCGTCCAGATCGAGCGGTACCGAGATCATCCGCCATTCACCTGAAGGAAATCCACTTGTATACGCTCCGCCTGCAAGGTTGGTTGAGATGGTATTATTGGGGACGTTCACGGGGATTACGCCGTACAATGTGTCCCGATTATTTTGAAGATCTGTCGCAATGATACGGAATTGAATGCCGTTTGCCGTGATACCTCCCGATGGGATCGTACCGCTATATGTATTTCCACCGCTGTTCGGCATCGCAGACGGTGTGCTGAAGACACTGCCGGCCGCGCCACTTCGGTAACTGAGAGTCACGTTGGAAATACCCGTATTGTCCGAAGCGTCGCAGGAAATCGTTACGGAGGGTGTACTACCGAATACCACCGGATCGGGAGAAAAAATCGCATTGGCAATAGCAGGATTTATTGCATCTGCCAGGGTTGAACTGCCGATGCCAAGCGCATCGATGGTATTGTAGTTGATCAAATCCCCGGAACCATTGAACGCAATGACATTAAAACCGTACATCGTTCCGGGTTTCAAGCCGGTCGAGATAAAACTGGTCTCGGTGCCAATATATACAATGGTATCACCTTGTTGCGCCCCAAGCTGTTGTCCGACAACGTAATCTCCAAAACCATCCATGGGCAGACCGACAGGACTGTTTTCGACGCCACGGACTATGAGATAGCCATCAGCTCCTCCCGTAGACGCCGTGAATCTCAGTGACATGCTGGAAAGCGTAATGTCCGTGAACTGCAGGCTATCTACTCCTTCGGGCTCTGCGTATAACGTGTGCACACTGTCGATGAACGGACTCGTTGTCAGATAGTTGGTGGACGCTCCCGATCCCGCAAAACTGAATGCAGCGAGATAATACACCGTGTTTTCGCTCAAAGTGGGGACGTTGAAAAACCCGGTGCTCGTCGAATAATGCACCACTCGGCTTTGACCGATAGAATCCCCTGGGTTATAACTTTGCCCATCGGTGGGAGTTTCGATCGGCGCGGTACCGGCCCGAATCAACACGATATTTGAAAGGTCCGATGGTTGAAGGAGAACATCGAAGGATCCAGATGTTATGGAGCTAATGGTCGCTCCCGTGTGCTGCGACGTTGGCTGAACGGCAAGGGTCCTTGCGGAACCCGTGACAACATCACCATACGTCGTCGAGGAACCCGATCCGTTGAATGCAAGCACCGCGTAGTTCACAAGATTATCCGCATTCAGTCCCGTATCGATTACAGTAGTCGAAGGGCCGACGGAAACAACGACTGCGCCCCCGCCGAGGTTTTGGCCAAGGGCATAGGCGACGCCATCCGTCAACGACGGGAAAGAAGCACTTAATACATTTCGCAGTACAATGTACCCGTCCACCGGAACGGCCGGAGGATCAAAATTGATCGTAATCGACGAGCTCGTTCGATTTTCAAAGGTCAGGTTTTGAGGCAATCCACCCGGACCTTCGGCCAGTGTGGATGCGCTTCCGGTTAACGGGTTGCTCGTCAGATAATTTTCGAGCCCAGGATTACCTGCAGCCCGGTTGTACGAGTAAATCGCGAACGTATAGGTTGTTCCTGCCTCCAAAAAAGACTGCTGAAGGAGCGTTGAATTATCGGAGCTGATAACGCGCGCATCCCCGATGCTGTCGCCGACGATGTATTCGGTTCCATCGACCGGCGGAGAGGAAGGCGTTGTGTTTTTGCCGCGAAGCACGAGGTAGGCGTCCGCCCCGGAAGAATTAAACGAAAGCGTAATGGTGGAAGATGAAATGTTCGAAAACGAAGCACCAATCGGTTGATTGGTTGGTTGAGGCCTCAGCGTATACGCACTGGCGGAGGTGTAATTATCCGTCAGATAGTTCGTTGCACTACCCGAACCATTGTACGAAACAATGGCAAATCGATATTGTGTTGCATTGGTCAGCGATTGAACCGTGAACGTTGTATCGCCGGTCGAGTCAACATGTACAACCGTTATGCCAGAGCCCACAGATGCACCGACGGCAACGGGCACCCCATCGGTCAATTGATCCTGCGGAACAGGATCGCTTGTGCCCATCAATACGACATAGCCCTCTGGATTTCCGGACGCACGATCAAACGTAACATCCGTCGAAGTGGATGACCGGTTGGAAAAGACAACATTGGAAGCAACGGTAACCGGTTCGACCTGCAAAGTCGTTTGCGAAGCAGTTAGAGGGGTTGAGGTCAAATAATTAATTGAGCTCGGATCATTGAACACTGTATTATAGGGATAAAATACAAAGCCATAAACCGTGTTGGCGACAAGCTGACTTGCATCAAAATCGGTTGTGTTGTCGTTGAACATAACACGGTCAGCGCCTATGCTGTCTCCGGGAAAATAGAACGTACCATCGACCGGCAATGCCGTGGGCATGCCACCCGCTCTTGCAAAGACGATATAACCCATCGCATCGCTCGCCGTCCACGACACGTTCATGGACGTTGCCAACACATTGCCAAATACCGGATTGGTCGGACGAGCGCTCGGCTCACCGGCAAGTGTGATCGCATTTCCTTGTGCCGAATTCGGGTTGTAGTTTGTGGCTGCACCCGTTCCGGAATATGAATACACCAGAAACCATTGCGTCTGCCCCGTCGGCAAACCGGTTGCGTTAAAAGACGAGTTCGAGCCATCGTAAGCCAGTATACTATTCCCATAGGTCTGACCCACGGTGTAGGTAATCGCGTCGGAGGGCACAAACGTAGCCGGCGTCTGACCTTCCCTGCGAAAAACCACAAAATGCTCTGCTGCGCCGGGATCCCACGACACTGTGAGTGAGTCCTCGCCGGGATTGGAGAATACAACGTTGGCGGGCGCACCCGGTTGTGAATCCTTGGGCACACCGGTCTTTTCACCTGAATAAGCGCTGACATTACCATTGATATCGACCGAAGCAACCCGGAAGTAGTACCGTGTTCCGATGCTGAGACTGTACGTCCTCGAATTGTCGTTTAAGTCCGACAATGCGGTAGAATCCGTTTGTGTGACGGCTCCCGGTCCTGTTGATCGATAAATACGATATCTAGCAAAATCGCCGGGATTGGAGATTGCATTCCATGAAATCGTCAGTTCTTGTGCAACCGTCGAGTCGAGAGCCAAAGTTGGAACAGCCGGAGGAGTAATATCAGCAAGATTACCCGATGACAGGATACGTTGCCCATATATATCAAAATTACTATTTCGGTCATCCTGCCATGCAATAACAGAGCCTCCGCTTCCGTCCGAAACGATTGTCGGAAGACGCTGATCGTCGGGTCGAACACTGATCCCAACGCCGTTTGATGTCCACTGAATTGTACCGCTGTGAGAAATACGTTGTGCGTAAATATCGTAGGTGGCCACCTCGAAACTTTCCCATGCAATCAATGCCCCGTTGTTCCCGTCGGGAGTTATGGTTGGCGCGGTCTGGGCACCGGCCTGATTGCTAATCGTTATGGCCGACCATGCGAGGTCTCCTGATTTGCGGATACGTCGGGCAAAAATATCCGGACCGACGCCGGCATCGTCGTACCATACCAAGAAAGCTCCGGCAGAATCGTCGGATACGATCTGCAAACCTCCTCCCTCGGGTGTTGCAACTTCAACGCCCCCTGCAGTCCATTGAGCCACACTGTCGGACGCAAGACGTTGAGCGCGGACTCTGGCAGGTGCCAGATTGTTATCCAGCCAGGCGACAATTGCACCCGTATCCGAGGCAGTGACTGAAATCCCGCTTACCGGCCCGGACGTCGCAACCCGAACACCGTGTGTAGTCCAAAGCAAATTGCCAGAGGAATTAAGGCGTTGCGCGTAGACCTCGCTTGAGCCATTTCTCGAATCCTCCCACGCAATGATGGCGCCGCCGTTGCCGT
>JAGQUY010000361.1 GCA_020438245.1 Bacteroidota bacterium | reverse complement strand
ACACTGTTTTGTCAATGTGCACTGCCTGGCGGACGGGCTTCCCTTTCTGTGGACTCACCGGTTCCGGGGTGGCAACCGTTTTTGGAGTCCCATCTATGATGTGCTGGAGATTTTCAAGAATATCCTCCGTCGGGGAAGATTGCTCAAGAGCAACATCATCCAACAGTTTGACCATACGATCGGACGTCTCCAGGAAAATATCGATGACGGAAGAAACAAGTCCGCCTTCCCGTTTTGTAACGTGTTCAACCGCCTCCTCAAAGTGGTGGGCCACATCGCCCATCGAGGAAATATTGAGCATTCTTGAAGATCCCTTGATGGTATGAAGGGACCGCATTAAATCTTGAAGGATGGGTAGGTCGGCAGGATTCTTTTCTAGTTCGAGCAGCAGCCGGTTTATCCGCTCAAGATTGTCTCTGGTTTCAGACAGGTACTTTTGAATAAAGGTCGATCGGTCAAACTTCATGATTCACCTACAAACCTGTCGCAGCGGCGCTCAAGCCGGCATATTGAATGATCTCTCCGGCGAGGCCGTCCAGGGGCAACGCCTGCTCAGCAGCGCCGTTTTCAATGGCTGCCCGCGGCATTCCATAAATCAGGCAACTTTGTTCATCCTGCACCAACGCCCGTCCTCCTGACGCCCGAAGCGCCTGCAGACCCGATGCGCCGTCACTACCCATTCCGGTGAGAAGAATTCCCATACAACGGCTCCCTGCGGTGTGAGCAAGGGACTCCAGCAAAACATTGCCGGAAGGACAATGGCCATCCGACGCATTACCCGGCGACAAGCAGAGCCTCAGTCGAACATCTACAGTCAGGTGGCGACCAGAAGGTGCCACATAAACCGTCCCGTCGGTCAGTCTCTCGTTATCCTCGGCCATTTTCACCCTCAACGGGCTTATACCCTGCAACCAAGAAACCAAGCCTTCCATAAATCCATCGGCCATGTGCTGGACAATCAAAACCGGTGCGGCCAATGTTGAAGGAAGCAGGCCAAGTATGGCCGCCAGGGCTCGCGGCCCCCCTGTCGAAGAAACGATGGCGACCATTCTGCTCATTCTGGGTTTTTGAACAGATAATTCAATCCGCCTGTTCTTGCCGGAAAGATGGGTAACCACCTTCACCCTGGAAATCATTTTGATACGCCGGTTGAAATCTTCGAAATTGGATGCCTGAAAGTCAGCCTCTAACTGGGGTTTTTCCATCACTTCGAGGGCTCCAAACGAAAGCGATTTGAAAGCTGTTCCTGCTTCACGACTTGAAGTAATAACGAGAATCGGGGTAGGATGAGAAGCCATGATCTTTTGTATTGCCTCAAATCCATTCATATGGGGCATATTGATATCCATTGTAATCACATCCGGTCGCAACTCGGAACTCAACGACACCGCCTCCATTCCGTTGCCCGCCGTCCCCACTACACGAATATCTGGATCCGATTCAAGCACAGTACGGATTACGCTTTGCGCCATCGGAGAGTCGTCGGCTATCAGGACACGAACTTGGGACATGGTACGGCGGATCAATAAACCATCATGAATTATGCAAAATCGCTTTCGTCACGTCGGCAACACGGCGTTCGATGGTCCTTAAATCCCTCATTTCAAGAATGTCACCGGCCAGCTTTTCAGCTTCTGCACAGTTAACGCTCAGAATCAGTTTCTTGATTTTTGTCAGCACCGGCGGGGACACGCTGAATTCGTTCAACCCCATGCCGAGAAGCAGGATGGTTGCATAAGGATTACTAGCCATTTCACCGCACATGGCTACCGGAATGTTGTGTTTATTGGCCGCACCGATAATTCGTTGCAGCAATTGAAGAACTGCCGGGTGAAAACAATTGTATAAACCGGCAACTTTGGCATTACCGCGATCGGTAGCCAAGGTGTATTGCACCAGGTCATTCGTTCCGATACTGAAAAAATCCACTTCCTGGGCAAATTGGTCTGCCAACAAGGCGGCAGCAGGCGTCTCGATCATCACTCCCAATTTGATGTTCTCGTTGAATGCGATGCCGTCCTTTCTCAGGCTTGATTTGCATTCTTCGACGAGTGCTTTCACTTGAACGATTTCTTCCATGGAGATAACCATGGGGATCATGATTTCTATGTTAAACTGCGCCGACAACCTCAGCATGGCTCGGATTTGCGGAACGATAAAGTCCCGGCATTCGAGTGCAATTCGAATGGCCCGCCATCCGAGGAAGGGGTTGTCTTCATGCACATATCCGTGGGCCGTAAGGATCTCCAGCGGAACCTTGTCCCCCCCAACATCAAATGTGCGCATCGTGAGTTTGTGCGGATGGATTTTGCGCGCAATTTTCAAGTATTCCTCGTATTGCTCCTCCTCGGTGGGCAGATCACGCGCGGAAAACAACATATACTCCGTGCGGTAGAGTCCGATGCCGGTGGCACCTCGTTGAATAGCATGTTCCACCTCGTCGGGAAGCTCCACGTTCGCACTCAACTGTACGATCCGACCGTCCTGCGTGTGACACGGAAGAGCGACCACCGAGCTCAGTGCCTCCTGTTGGAATACGGCCTCACGCTGTTTTTCCAAGAACTCATAAGCCGTCTTGGGCATCGGATTGACAATCACGTCTCCGTGTGATCCGTCGATCAAAATCTGATCAGAGGCGGCTACGATTCCGCTCGCATTGGCGATTCCGACGACAGCCGGAATATTCAACGATCGGGCCACAATCGCAAAATGAGACAATGAACTGCCCGTTTCCGACACGAACGCCAGTATCTTATGACGTTCGAGACCGGCGATGTCGGAAGGCT
>JAGQUY010000360.1 GCA_020438245.1 Bacteroidota bacterium | reverse complement strand
TTGAATTTCTAAGCAACGGTCTATTGGCCGCGTTTGCAAGTCTTTTGACGATTTCGTCCTCTTCTGCTTCGAGAAAAACAAGAAGGCCGGATGACACGACCCGGTCACAGATAGATTGATTGAGGAGAGCTCCGCCACCTAGCGCTACCACCATGGGTCCAGACGGAAGGTCTTCAATAGCCTTCCGCTCAAGCTTTCGGAACAGGGCTTCGCCCTGTTTGTCAAAAAGGGCAGAGATCGACAAACCGGCACGTGTCTCCACGATTTCGTCGGTATCAAGAAAAGGCAATGCCAGTTTCTCCGCCAGCAATTTTCCCACCGTTGTTTTGCCGCTGCCCATGAACCCGCATAGGTATATGGTTTTTCTGTTGGTCAAGCCGGCCTTTTTTTCGCGCCGTGCCAACGTGTTAACCAACATAGCAGTAAGCACCAACAAACCTCCAACCACAGGCCAGAAGCCGGGTATTTCTCCGGTACCGACAAATGTCCAAATTGGGTTGCAGACGGGTTCCAATAGGGTGTATATGGCGATCTCAACACTTGAAATGTATTTGGCGCCTTTTGCAAAAAACAGATATCCAAAACCTAGCTGAAAAATGCCAAGGAATAGGATTCCCAAGATATCATTCTTACCATACTCAATATTCTGTCCGATCAGGCTGCCGACAAACGCGTGATCCAGATCAAAACCCATGCTTGTGCCTAACACGACAAACAGAATAACCACGTTCAGGAAATTCCCAAAAGCCAGATTGTAGACTCCGTTCAAGTCCGAAGGCATTTTGTTCCCACTTGGGGACTCGCTGCGCTTTACGACTACCTGCAGCAAGGCGAAGGCGACCCCCGATAGCATACCCAATATGTTACCGATCACGGCTGTAGATTTTTCTTCATCCAGAAAGAAAAGTATCATGCCAGCCAAAGACACGACGATAGTCAGAATTTCCGTCGGATAGATTTTCTCCCGCAGTACAAAGTAGCTGATGAGAATGACATAAACGGGCGCCGTGTATTGCAGAAATACCGCATTCGCGGACGTTGTGAGTTTGTTGGCCGTGACAAAGAGAGTGACCGTGAAGGTGTAACACAAAGCTGTCCAAAAGGTCCATCGGGTTGGCCGAAATCGGTAAGATGTACCACGCTGTGACCACGCGGCAAAACCCAGCAAAAATAATCCAGCAACGAGGCTGCGGCCCAAGGCGATATGGAGTGGCGGCAAATCCACGATCTTAATAAATAATCCGGCACTGCTCCAAGCGATCGAAGCCAGGCATATCAAGAAAACTCCCTTGAGGTAGTTGCGTTGGAGAGGCATGGGGCGAATTTAAGTTGTTATAAAACAGATGCAATTGAATTTTTGACGACCTTTTGGCAGTCGAGTGATGACTCTTTGGCAGTTCGCGTCTGACAGTCTAGCACTCACAGTCGCTGGTGGCTAAAAAATCCTTGATTTGCTTATGTAAATTTATTATAATCAACCCCTTTTGAGAGTGTGATTTTTGGCACATGTTTTGTTAACAAACAAGAACCAGTTTTGACTATAACAACCTAAAAAATTCAGATCCTTCTAAAACCAAACAGGAGCAATTGAAATGAAGTTAAAACCTCTGGCAGATCGCGTTATTATTGAGCCGATGGAAGCCGAAGAGAAGACGGCGAGCGGTCTCATTATTCCGGACAGCGCAAAAGAAAAACCGCAGGTCGGTAAAGTTCTGGCCGTTGGGCCCGGTAAGAAAAAAGACGAACCGATGACCGTAAAAGACGGTGATCTGGTATTGTACGGCAAGTATTCCGGCACGGAAGTTACCGTTGACGGTAAGAAGTATCTGATTATGCCGGAATCAGATATTCTGGCGATTCAGGGTTAGTATTCCCGTTCACTGGCATTGAAAATAATGAGAAAGAATCATCTAAAGGAGATATATCATGGCAGCTAAAGAGATTGTATTTGATATCGATGCCCGCGCGAAGCTCAAAAAGGGCGTCGATATTCTGGCCAATGCGGTCAAAGTTACTTTGGGTCCCCAGGGCCGCAATGTTTTGATCGACAAGAAGTTTGGCGCACCGACGGTAACCAAAGACGGTGTAACTGTAGCCAAGGAAATTGAACTGGACGAACCCATTGAGAACATGGGCGCTCAAATGGTTCGCG
>JAGQUY010000359.1 GCA_020438245.1 Bacteroidota bacterium | reverse complement strand
TTCCTTTACTGATGTGGGGGTTTTTGAAAGAAATCAGGCATAGAATCCGCCGATTCCAAAAATAATGCGCTTTTACTTCCATCTTGTCTTTGCGGTTGCAGTGCCCTGTTTGGGAGCGCAAAATTTTGTACGTGTTATTAACCCGTTCGAAGTCAAGGACGGTTCAGCGATGCTCAATGAATCATTCGGAGGGGGCGTTTACGTGCCTAAAGCGGAAATCGTTGATATGGATGGCAATGGTGTTGAAGATTTGCTGATTGTCCAGATTGACGGAAGAATAACGTTGTTTCGGTTTGACGGATTGGACTATAGGTGGGTAACCGACAATTTTGATTCGCTCAACGTCAACCAATGGGCTCGTTTCGTTGACATTGATGCTGACGGTGATCTTGATCTTTTTGCCAACCATTCCGGATCATTCCTTTCATACTATGAAAACGTAGGGTCGGCAAGCCTCCCGGTTTTTGCGCTTCGCGATTCTCTGGTCACCGACTCGTTGGGTCAATCCATTTTAAGTGAGAATCAGAGTATTCCCGAATTCTGTGACATCGACGGGGACGGTGACCTTGACTTGTTCACTGGCCGAAGTATCGGGAGTTTGGCGCTGTACGAGAATTGTGGCACCGCAACGCATCCGAAATTTGTTTTCGTAACGGATCATTTTGCTAATATCCTGATTATCACAGGTGCCAAGTCATCGGTGGGAAATCGCCATGGCGCAAGCAGCATTCGTTTTACAGATTTCGATTTTGATGGGGACAAGGATTTGTTTTGGGGAGACTTCTTTAGCTCAAGAATGTATTATCTTGAGAATACAGGAACTTCCCAGTTGCCAGTTTTTGACAGTATTACGAGTCGTAATTTTCCGGGTGGGTTGACGACGCTTGGATTCAATGCACCCAACTTCGGGGACTTGAATCAAGACGGCAGGACAGACCTTTTGGTGAGTGTCTTGTACAGAGATCAAGATTTGGATAACTTATGGCTTTATCAGCGAGACGCTGCCGGGGAGCTGGATCTTGCAACGAAAAATTTCCTCAAGCAAGTGGATGTGGGGCGGCAATCTTCGCCGGTCCTGGCGGATCTCACCGGAGACGGTTTGGAAGACTTAATCCTGGGCTCTTATGGCCGCGGCATATTTTTTTATCGAAATACCGGTTCCGTTGGGAACTGGCGGTTGGAGAGGGATTCGATCATTGTTCAATCGGTATTGCAGGACTCGTTTGTTCTCAGCCCAACATTCGGTGATCTTGATGCAGACGGCGATTTGGACTGCCTTTTGGGCAGTTTTGACGGCAAGATTGCGTATTTGGAAAACGTCGGCTCGGCAATGATCCCGTCGTTTGTGGTGGCATCCTCTAATTTCTACGGTATTGATATCGGCAATTACAGCAGCCCTGCCTTGAGTGATTTGGATGCAGACGGGGACTTGGACCTTTTAATCGGTGATGGAGAAGGTCGTATTTTTATCTTCCCGAACACGGGGACAATCACTTCGGCTCAATTTTCCAGCACCGCAAGTACGACCATCGTATGCGGAGAACAAGACGCCGTTCCGGAGCTGTACGATTATGATGGCGACGGTGATGAGGATCTGTTTGTCGGAGTGCGAGATGGGCGAATCCTTTTGTTTGAAAATGAGGGTACCTCAGCAATAGCTGATTTTGTGCTGAGGAGTGTCTCCTATGGAGGCATTAAGACCACCCAAAATGCGGTACCGCGATTTGTAGACGCGGATGCGGATGGAGATGCGGATTTGTTTGTAGGGAACGTGAAAGGGGGACTGGAATTCTATCTTGCTGGTCTCCAAAAACCGATCCTTGAAAAGGCGCCTCCTTTGAACTTGTTCGTGGGGATCCCATTCACTTATCATGTCCATTCAATCGCCAATCCTCCAGCCCAATTTCAGCTATTGACGTCGCCATCGGCTTTGAACCTCAATGAACAGACGGGTGTGATTACCTGGTTGCCCACGATTGATGAAGTGGGGCAACATGTTGCGACGTTAAGGGCTTATAATATTGTCGGTTCGGACACAACCACCCTGATTTTCAATATACAACAGGACTTCCAAGGAGTACGTCTGTTCCAAAACCGGCCCAATCCGGCGGTTCAAACGACTACAATCCCTTTTGAACTTCCGTCGGCCATGCGGGTCAAAATCATTGTCTACAATATGTTGGGTCAGCAGGTTCGATTGATCTCGGATACGGGATACGGGCCAGGAGACCATGTTGTGACCTGGGATCTTAAGAACGATAGGGGTCACTTGGTTGGCGATGGAATCTATGTTTACGGCGTTCTTACGGACCGTCACATGGTCTTTAGAAAACTGTCGATCTTGAAATAACACTGGAATAAAATATCGGAACATGGGTTCTACAAGTAATTCGGAAAGGCACGGTGATCGATGCTTTCTACAGTTGTCAGAAAGAATGAGCCCATTGAGAAAGCCATTCGGCGCTTTGAAACTGAATGCAGAAAGGCGAGAATCATCCAGACCTTCATTGAAAAGTCCATTTTCATTAGTCCCAGCCAGCGTAAACATCAACTTCAGAAGCGCCGTAAGAAACAAACTGACCGAACCAAGAATTAGCCTTTTCTCAATTTCTCTAACAAACCTTCAGGCACATGAATCCATTAGTTATCATCGGTAATGGTATTACCGGAGTGACCTTGGCACGCCTTGTTAGAAAGCGATCTGACAGGCGAATCGTGATCATCTCCAGTGAAAGCCGACATTTCTATTCCAGGCCCGCTCTCATGTACATCTACATGGGACACATGACATTCGAAAACACCAAGCCATATGAAGACTGGTTCTGGGAAAAGAACAAGATCGAGCTTGTGTATGACCATGTGGAATCCGTTGATATTAAAAGCAAGAGTGTAACGCTGCGAGGCGGCGGATCGATGTCGTATGGACAGCTTGTAATTGCGACCGGCTCTCGGTCCAACAGATTTGGCTGGCCGGGTCAGGATTTACCCGGGGTACAGGGTTTGTATTCCTTGCAGGATGTTGAATTGCTGGAACAGCACTCAGAATCTGCCACACGTGCGGTGATTGTAGGAGGGGGATTGATTGGTGTCGAAATGGCAGAGATGCTCCATTCAAGGGGTATTCATGTCACCTTTCTTGTTCGAGAAGCTGCGTACTGGGATAACATTCTGCCAAAAGAAGAAGCCGAGCTCGTTGGACGTCATATCCGTCAGTACGGCATCGACTTGAAATTGTCTACTCAACTTAAAGAGATAAAAGCCGGACCGGACGGTCGGGTTGGGTCTGTTATCACTGATCAAGGGGATGAAATTCCCTGCCAAGTTGTTGGCCTGACCGTTGGTGTGTCGCCCAATATTGAATTTGTGAAATCAAGCGGGATTGAATGCAATCGTGGAGTTATGGTCAACGAGTTCTTGGAGACCTCGGTGACCGATGTCTTCTCTGCAGGAGATTGTGCCGAGTTCAGGCAGCCAAAACCACGGCATCCGAAGATTGAGCAACTCTGGTATACCGGTCGAATGCAGGCAGAGGCGCTGGCCCTAACACTGTGCGGAGAAAGAACGGCATACGATAGGGGAATCTGGTTTAACTCCGCCAAATTCTTCGATCTTGAATATCAAACCTATGGATTCGTCAGTAACAGCCCTGTCGACGGGGAAAGGTCTCTTGTTTGGCAGCACGCCAACGCCGAACGAATGGTACGCATTGTCTATTCCGAAACAGAACGTAATGTTATCGGTTTTAATTTTCTGGGAATAAGATACAGACACAAGACATGTGAGAAGTGGATTCGTGAGCGACGAACTATTGAGTATGTTCTCCAGAATTTGGGGGAAGCCAATTTTGATCCGGAATTCTTTGAACAACTTGAAGCTCAGATCCTCACCGCGTACACTGCCGTAAATCCCGGCGTATCTTTGAAGCTTGAAAAACGTCGAAGTTTGTTTGTTTAATAGAGAATGAGGAAAGCGCATGACGCCCATATCCATTGAATTACCTCACACGCAGCATTCGGGAACCAGCCTGATCCAAAGAATCGGTTTAGGCGCTTGTGTCATCGGCTTTTTGTTGCTGTTCGTCGCTCTGACCAATATTTCTGCTGCGTATCCTGTTTTACTGTTTATTTTGAGTGCCGGCCTGATTTGCGCCGGTGCAATGATCTACATACTTCCGGAACTTTGGCAGTCCCGTCCAGGTATCAAGCACAATAATTTGGTCAAGCTCTCTGGCACTTCCAGAGGGCTTCTCGGGTGGCTCGTTGCGGTTTTTCTAACGGGCTTCTACGTTGTGCTGTACTGGTTCCCCGGTCAGCTGCAAAACTTAATTAGAACGGTGGATTGGCTTTCCAACTTGCTGCGCGGAAAGCCGGCAGATCAATGGTTTCTGTACGGAACCTACTATACGCTCGCCATATTGGTTATGGGGATTCGGATGATCATCAAAAACAGGCATAGTCGATACCAGTTAGTTCGCACGTTGAGCGTCATGTTCTTTCAGTTGGGCTTTGCCTATTTGATACCGGCTTTCTTGGTAATGATGAACCAGCCGGAATTTTACTTTTCGTATTTCTGGCCGCTCAAGTATTCGTATTTGTTTCCGAACGATGTGCACTGGCTAATGAATCAACCAGGTGGTCTCGGTCTATTTATGATCTTTTGGGGTGCAGTTATGACGTTTGTCGCCACACCGATTCTCACCTACTTTTTCGGAAAACGTTGGTACTGCTCCTGGGTGTGCGGGTGCGGGGGGCTCGCGGAAACGTTGGGTGATCCGTACAGACAACTGTCGGATAAGACACTGAAAGCGTGGAAGCTGGAGAGGATCACCATTTACAGTGTTCTGATCTTTATTGTCCTGACAACGGTATCCTTGTGGCTGAACTCTTGGACGAATGGCGGCGTTTTTCATGAATGGTCGACTCGGCTTTCTTCCTGGTACGGCTTCCTCATCGGGGCGTTGTTTTCGGGGGTCATCGGAGTGGGGTTTTACCCGCTGTTTGGAAGCAGGGTGTGGTGCCGATTTGGGTGCCCGATGGCGGCTGTTTTGGGGATTTTTCAAAAGTATTTTTCCCGTTTTAGGATAACTACCAATGGCGGCCAATGTATGTCGTGTGGCAATTGCTCCACGTACTGTGAAATGGGTATCGATGTCAGATCGTATGCGCAACGGGGTGAGAATATTGTTCGTGCATCCTGTGTAGGTTGCGGGATTTGCTCCGCGGTTTGCCCCCGGGGTGTTCTTAACTTGGAGAACGGGCCGCCGGATACGAGGATCAATTTTGGCTAAAACGCAAAGACCTTGCCACCGAGCAAGGTTTTTT
>JAGQUY010000358.1 GCA_020438245.1 Bacteroidota bacterium | reverse complement strand
TCGCAATACATCGACCAATATGTGAGGACGTTGAATCAAACTCAATAAAGCCGCTTTCCCGATTCAATCGTTATCGATAACCGGAGAAGCACCTGAGAATACTCTTGATCGGTCGTGCTCTGCCGATTACCTTTTCTTGACTGAATTTCCAAGCTCTTAACAATGATCAAATCTGATTTTCTGGTTCGCGAGATCAGAAAAATGGCGGTTGTAGTTGCCAGGATTCTCGGGTTAAAAACCGGTCAACAATACGATCTTGCCATGGAACAAATCGATACGGCCGGGAAGCTTTATCTGGGGATGTGGTGGGATCTGATCGGCCTGTTGTCAAGCGGTCAACTGGCGGGCCTGTTTGACAACGCGGATAACAGCCTGAATCGATATCTTGCCGTCCGCCTGCTTACTTTGAAGGCAGATGTTCTTGAGGCCATGGGCTCGTCGGAAGAGGCACTAGCGGTTTGCAATAAAGCCCTCGTTCTGGCGGAAACCGGAGACCGTCCGGTCATGGTTCCGGAAGGAGAACCTGATTTCCAGGAGCTTTTGATTTCACTAAAAGAAAAATGGAATCGTCTCAACAATAATCCAGTGTAAGGAACGACGGATGTACGGAAAAACTGAAATGAAACGATGGCTGGGTGAATGGCTTACCATTTTCGTAAGCATCATGGCGGCTTTTTCTTTGGATCGGTGTAACGAGCAACGAATCAACCGAAACCAGGAAAGACTGTACATAGAGTCCATGGCCAAAGACCTTCAAAAAGACAGCCTGCAGCTTGAGACAAATGTGTTGGAATGCAACGATCAGCTTTCTGCCTTTCGCCGAACGTTTGTTCTTATGAGCAGCGACCGACCCTCCATGGATTCAATCCTTATCTATTCGCTGAACGCGCTGGCGAACGTTTCTCAATTCATTCCCCAGACAACAACGTACGAGTCCGTCAAGGGAACCGGCGGCCTTTCCCTTGTCAGCGATTTCAGTCTTCGCAACGGTATCGTCGAAGTTTACCATTTCTATGAGCAGGTTCGCTTGGTGGACAAAGTTCAGTTGGATCTTTTGCAGACGCAGGTTCTCCCTTGGCTAAATCACGACTTTGATTTATCCGTGCCCAAGCCTCTGTCGCCGACTTTCATGAAAGAACCATATTTCAGGAATCTCATCCTGCTCGCCAGGAGCGGCGTGATGGAACAAGAGAAAATCTACGAACAGGCTTTGAAAAAATGCTCGGATCTTAAACAACGCCTTGAGAGCTCACTGGATTAACCAAAGGAGTGAAAATGAAAACCTGGCTTACACTTGCACTTCTCTTTTCTTTCACCGTGACGGGATGGGCGCAGGACCGATGGTCCGGAACGTACACCGCCAAAGGATTCCGCCCCGGCGAGTCGTACTCGGCAAAACCAAGTTATGTCATCGAGTGTACGATCGAAAAACAAGGCGACTATTACATCGTCCGTTGGTTCGAACAGGGCAAGCTCGCGTACTACGGTCTGGGTGTTCACGTGGACAATGTCCTTGGGGTCAGCTACCTCTCCGTCGACGGCTCGATTTATGGAACCGTGTCGTATAAAGATGAAATGAAGAAGAACGGTTACCTCGTCGGCGCGTGGTGTATCTCGCAGGCAAGCCCCGACGCACAGGGCCATGGCAGTTTGGGTATGGAAGTGCTTTGGCCGAAGTAGGCTTGCCGGTTGGGCTCGCCAGATGTTAGTGGTTCTCTTCGACTCGCCTAATACCAGGGCGGACAATAGATTTGGAAAAGATTGCTCCCAACATAACCGTCTTCGGGAAAAAACTGATTGATCAGCAATCAATCGATCAATTGAGACGGTGCGTCTCAGAAGAGGACATCGGTGTTCTCACTACGGATGCAGATCTTGCCGAAATGCTGGCCGCTCGCCAGGTGGTCCAGCGCCTGGGGCAG
>JAGQUY010000357.1 GCA_020438245.1 Bacteroidota bacterium | reverse complement strand
TGGGCCACCATGGATGAAATCCACGTAGAAGGGGGTCTGCAATCGGCGTCGGTGAACAAAAGAATCTCACCGCCGGCTACCTTGATCGCTTCGTTCAGCGCATTCTTCTTCGGAGCCATCAAGGAATCCCCCGCATGAATGCGGATCAGCTTGAATTGACTCAGCAGCGCTCCGGTTTTCGCCGCCAATTAAGCCGTATCATCTTGGGATCGATCGTCGGCAACAATAAGCTCAAATCGGTCATAGTCCTGCTCGGCAATAGCCCGAATGCACCGTTCGATGGTTGAAGCTTCATTTCTGGCGGCTACAATCACAGAAACCCGCGGTCGGCGGTTCGTTTTCTTCGGGTGATAGTAAAGGAGAGCGACGGACAGCACCGTCAGCGCAATTCCGTAGGACAGGGTGAGGACAAGAACGAACTGATCAACCAGAATTCACCTGCAAATCGGTTAGTTGGAGTCGAGCCACTGAAGTAGTCTCGCGCGGTACTCTTCACGGCCGCGGGGATCACGCTCCGGTATCCATACCGGTGTTTGCCCTGATTGCAAGGCGGATCGAAGCCGGGGAAGCAGCACCTCCTGGTCTTCCCTCAGTACATCGGGCTGACTACCACCAAAATACGACCATGCGTTCAATCGAATCGCCTGCTCTTCCGTGAGATCAAGATAGTACAACTCCGGGTGCTGCGATCGAAGAGAATATTTTGATTCGATGAAACTTGGCCGAGGCTTGATACGGATCTCCGACGGTCCGAGCCATCGACCCGCTTGTTTTTTTTCTTCATCCGACTGTACGATCAACGAATAAAATGACGATTGTTGTTTCAAAGCATCTGCCAGGTTGGCCAGGTTTGTCCTGGCGGGATCGTATTCCACCTCCACGACCTCCGATCCGCCGGCCATTCCTATTCTGGACTTTTTGACTCCCGGCACACGGCCGAGCGTGGCTTCGCCGGTCCAGTATCAGTACATCGAAAAGGTCGCACGCTCCAGTTTCACCATCGGTTCCTGGGCAAGAGCTACCGATGAAAGCAAAAAGAATGCGGCCGCCAACTGCCTACGCATGTTCATTCCGGTATCCATTCGTATATTTTAAGATCAATTTTTTCCTTATTGAAAACAATCTTTTCTTTACGCAGTAAAGCCCGCTGGCGTTTATGAATTGGAGAATTTTTCGGAAAGGAAATGGTTCCGCGCGAGTTGATCACGCGATGCCATGGAATTTTCAGACCTTTTGGAGTGTTGTGAAGCGCGTACCCAACAAGACGGGCGTTTTCGCCAAGACCGGCGATCCGTGATATCTGAATGTAGGTGGAAACTTTTCCCGAAGGAATACGAAGAACGGTTTGCCAAATTTTTTCGTACGGAGAACTCACGTCAATTCAAATTGCAACTCGGAAAGACTTCGATAAAGTCCGTGTTCGTATTGAATTAATTCGTCATGGGTGCCCAATTCGACAAGACGGCCATGATCTATCACGGCAATGCGGTCCGCCTCACGAATCGTTGCCAGTCGATGTGCAATCACGAAGCTGGTGCGACCCTTCATCAATTCGTCAAGTGCATCCTGTACCAATCGTTCCGATTCTGAATCCAGTGAGCTGGTCGCTTCGTCTAGAATAAGGATGGCTGGATCCTTTAGCAGCGCCCGTGCGATGGCGACCCGCTGACGTTGGCCGCCCGATAGTTTGATGCCGCGTTCCCCCACTACGGTATCGTATCCCTCCGGAAAAGCCGAGATGAATTCGTGAGCATGCGCCCGTTTTGACGCTACAAGTAACTCCGACTCAGACGCGTTCGTTTTCCCATACAATATGTTTTCCCGAATTGTGCCCCCGAATAAGACAATATCCTGCGGCACAATTGCAAACTGCTGACGATACTCGGAGAGCGAATAGTCCGCGGCCGGCTTGCCGTCAATGCGAATGGTCCCTGAATCCGGATTATAAAATCGCAGAAGCAACGACGTAACAGTAGACTTACCCGCACCACTTGGGCCTACGAGTGCCACCCGTTCGCCGGCGGATACGTTCAGGCTGAACTCGTCGAGTACGGTGACTTCTTTCCTCGAGGGATACGCAAAAGAAACGTTTTCAAAACTGACCCTACCCTGCACGCGGGGAGCTGCGCCCGATTTCAGATCAATGGCCTCCGGGACCTCCTTCAGCAGTTCACGAACCCGTTCAGTGGCACCAAGAGTTTTTTGTAACTGGGACCACAATTCGGCAAAACTGCCCATGGCAGCTCCAACGAAAGTAGAATACAGCATGAAGGCGGTTAAATCGCCGACCGTAAGGGTTCCCGCCTGCACCAGTCTTGCGCCATACCACATCACGACGACGATCGCACCAAAGAGCGCAAAAATGATGAACGAAACGAATCCACCGCGATAAATCGCTCCCTGCAATGCGGTTTTCAGAATATCCCGAATACTGTTCGTGTATCTGGTGATTTCGTATCCTTCATTAGTGTAGGCTTTGACACTGCTGATACCGTGCAGCGTTTCTTCCACGATAACACCCGATTGGGCAGTCAGGTCCTGCGCCATTCTGGCTATTTTCCGGATTTTTCGACCGAAGATAACTGCGATGAATATCAACAACGGAAACGTCGACAGCATGACCGCAGTCAATTCAGCGCTTGTCATGAAAATCAGAACGATGCCACCGATCAGTACCGTCGTCTGGCGTAACATTTCTGCCAGGGTGCCCGTCATGGTTTCCTGTATTTGTCCGAGATCGGCTGCGATCCTGCTTGTGAGTTCGCCAACGCGTCGTTGGGTGTAGAAAACCATGGGCATCTGGATAATTCGTGAGAAAACATCTTTACGTAAATCGGCCATCGTATACTCGCTAACTTCGGCAAACCACTTCACTCTGAAAAAGCTGAAGACGGCTTGCAGCGTGAGTACCCCTATAAGAATCAGCGCAAGATCATCAATATTGCCGACCAGATCTCCTTTCGGAGCGTGCAGTGCGGAATCAATCAGTCGTCCGGTAACATACGGAAAGGCCAGCCCCAAAGAGGCCGAAAGAGCCAGAAAGATTACCCCAACAAGAAACTTCCATTTATACGGACGAAGATAGGCATAGATGGCAAGGGCTTCTCTCAGGGATTCGCGGCTGAACGTAGCCTTCGGCATGTCGATTTGTGAAGGTCCGCCGCTATTTAACGATTGTCGGGCCATAAGAAGTTAACGTTTCAAAATGGATTATATTTTATGTCCGTGCTATTTCTGCACCAATTCCGACGGCACGAAAGGACGACTGAGAAGCTCTTCAAGAACCTGCCAGCGCTTTGCTTCCTCTCCGTCCGATTGCTTATCCACATAATTTCGCACCAAATCCAATCCCCAATTATAGTTGATGACGTACGATCGGTATTTATCGATAAAACGTATCCTTTGCTCCGCCCGTTCTTTCGAACTCAGCGAGTACTTTTGCAACCACGCGATCGCATCCTCTTTCGACATCGTTCCGTTCAAATAACCTCTCGCGGCTTCATTACCGGCGTAGTTGAGCTTCGCCGTCACCGCCAACACCTGATAGTACTCATCGGCTTTGGATGAATCCAAGCCTGCCAACGGAAACAAAACCTCTTTTTCGAATCGAATGCGTGCATCAGGAGAAAAAGCAGCCTCGATACCGTAGTTTGCGCTGCCTTCGGCAATAAAGGACTGAGGGCTGAAGAGCACATAAACCCTAAATTCCGGCCAGTTTTGTTCCACCGCGAGATGCTGTTCCAACAATGCGTTGTAGACGTGATGGCCCGGAT
>JAGQUY010000356.1 GCA_020438245.1 Bacteroidota bacterium | reverse complement strand
TGCGTTTGACTTGCAGCGATACGCCAACCAAGATGCTTGCTTCATATCCCTCAAACACAAGAACGGCAGGAAATTGAAAGCTTTGGAATTACCAGGACTTTGGAATGGCGGGATGGCCGACTGGATCACGCTATTTGTGGAAGTTCCTCAAGTAACATTTAATCCAGTCAAAACCGTCAATGACCTCTTGCGCCCAAATCACCTGCCGGTGTAACCGTTTGAAACCGCAAGTTGTTCATCCCGTATACGATTGCAGCGTTTTATTTTGGAGTGGATCATGACTAAAAAGACGAGCAGCTTTCTGTTCTTGGCCATTTGCTGCGCATTGGCAATACTTCTGGTTGAAGAACTAATTGGAGGCCTCACGGCAGGCTGTATCTTTGCGGCTAGCTTGGTATTTACAGGTCTGTTGTCAAGAGGCTTCACTACCGCGAAGCCTTAGACGGTAAACCGTCAAAAACACCGTCTTTCCTTCACAGTCTATCATTATAGTTGCCATTGCGAGTTCTTGGGTGTATTTCCAATAGGACAAGAATACGTGCGGCATGTCACAATACTTGCATTTAAGAGAAGAATCGCCTATCTTTTTGCTGTTTGATCAATGCAAAGGCTATAATTAACAAGTGTTTATAAACTTTTTTCAACTAACCACGAATTAGGCAGAAAATTTTCGACAACGTGAGGGCGCGTGAAGCCCGGTCCCCCAGAACCGTCAACCGATGGAACCGTCGGTTGAGTTTAAATACATGTTGCTCTTTGAAAAAATCTTCAAGAGAATTGTTGCTTGTGCGTTTTTCGATTGGGTCCTCGGTCCGTTGAACGCCAAGTAACCGCGTTCTGCCCTATTCGTCCCTAAGAAGGACGAACATGAAGAAGGAAATTATTATCAACTCCACGGCGGCTGAAACCCGGATTGCCATCGTGGAAGACGGACGTTTGGTAGAAATTTTTGTCGAACGCCCCGAAAAAGAAAGAATGGTCGGCGACATCCATAAGGGACGAGTCGCCAAGGTCCTCCCCGGAATGAAGGCTGCTTTTGTCAATGTTGGCATGAAACAGGACGCCTTCCTTCACTTCTCCGATATCGGAGATAACACTCACGAATATACCGGTCTCGCGGATGCGGACGATTCAGAGGATATGGAAGTATCTCCGGAATCTGAAATTCGTCATTTCAGAGTCCATCATCATTCCAGCGGCGGACGGTTTCTGAGAACCGGACAGGAAATACTTGTCCAGGTCATCAAGGAACCCATCTACAACAAAGGCGCCCGCGTCACCTCCGAAATATCCATTCCGGGACGATTTACCGTTCTAATCCCGAACGATCCTTCGCAAATGATCGGGGTATCTCGCAAAATTACGAGTGTGAGCGAGAGGCGTCGACTGAAGAAGCTGGCCAAAGAGCTCAAACCGGCTGGTTATGGCATCATCATTCGTACGAATGCGGAAAATAAAGATGACGAGATCCTCCGACATGACATTCTGACCGCCCTCGAAACCTGGAAAGGCGTAGACCGCAAAGCAAAGAGCATTTCCGCCCCGGCGATTGTATACAAAGATATGGAAATGGTCTCCAGCATCATTCGTGACCTATTTTCCAACGATGTGAGCCGAGTTCTGATCGACGATCGTCGGCTACACAAAGCAATCTCCAACTACATCTCGACTACTACACCCCATTTGCTCGACCGCATTGAACATTACAAGGAAAGCAAACCGCTTTTTGATCTGTACGGCATTGAACAGGATATACAAGCGAGTACCGAAAAGAGGGTTCCCCTTCGAAACGGTGGCTACATTATCATCGAACACACAGAGGCACTGATTTCCGTGGATGTGAACAGCGGGAAGTTTATGGGACGCGGCTCCTATGAAGATAATTCCATGGCCGTGAATATGATCGCTGCGCGGGAAGTGACCCGACAATTGAGGCTGCGGGATATCGGCGGGCTGATCGTAATCGATTTTATCGATTTGAGGGACGAAAGAAACAAGCGTAAACTCTTGGAAGAAATGAAAAGAGAACTGCGAAAAGATCGAGCCAAATTTTCGATTCTCCCCATGGATGAATATGGTCTCATTGAGTTGACACGAGAGCGAATCCGCCCGAGTATCATGTTCTCTCTCAGCGAGCCCTGCCCGGCCTGCGCCGGCACCGGCCGGGTTGGCAACCGCACGACCCTGTTCAACAAAATCGATCGATGGATAAGACGATATAAGAAGGACCACCCTCTTCCATCAAGGCTCCTTTTCGCCATTCATCCGGATGTCGAAGACGTTTTGGCACTTCGAATAAGTCGTTTGAAGTGGCGCTATTTTATTTTTGGCAAGTTGGAGCCCGTCGACGAAATGCGAATGGATGAATTCAGAGTATTCAACTCAAAAGACGAAGACATTACGGAAACGTATTTGGCCTGATCATGTTTCTCCACGAATCGACCGTGTATGGTCCTCTCAAAAGCAGGCGTCTTGGGTCGTCTTTGGGTATCAATCTTCTGCCGAACAAGCGCAAAGTGTGTAATTTTGAATGTATTTATTGTGAATGTGGATGGACGAACGTAAGTGTAAAAGACAGTCTGCCTTCGCTCGCAGAGTTTGCACGGCAATTGGAAAACAAACTCAAGGAATTGAACGACCAGGAGGTCTCACTGAATTATATTACATTTGCGGGCAACGGTGAACCGACCCTTCATCCGGAATTTTCTGCCATCGTCGACAAAACGATAGAACTCAGGGATCGGCATGCCCCGGATACTCGAATCGCTGTGCTGAGTAATGCCACGACTCTTCAAAAGACGTCAGTACTGAGGGCTTTGAAGAAGGTGGATGATCCTGTTATGAAAATGGATGCCGGGTCGGAAGAGCTGTTTCAAGCGATCGATCTTCCCGATCCCGGTTTGACGCTGGATCGTCTAACGTCCGATCTGATGCAATTTGACGGCAACCTGACGATTCAAACGATGTTTCTCCGAGGAACGTACAAGGGCCGGTCGGTGGATAATACGACGGATTCTGAGATAGCCGAATGGCAATCGAGACTACTGAGAATACGGCCCAGGAAAGTCATGATGTACACGATTGACAGGCAAACTCCTGCCGACGGACTTCAGAAAATCAACAAAAGCGAACTTGAGACTATTGCCAGGCGTGTGAGAGCATCTGGTTTGATCGCTGAAACGTTTGACTGAGGAGGGTAATGGAAGACACGCAGTCAAGAACAGACGAACGGAAACTGCCCATTCAAAAGGTTGGCATTAAAAATATCCGGTATCCGCTTGCAGTGTCCAATGGGAACGGAAATCTGCAGCATACGGTCGCAACCTTTGATATGGCGGTCGAGCTGCCACAAGACCAAAAAGGGACCCATATGAGCCGCTTTGTAGAGGCGCTCAATGAATTTCAGGAGTCCGTTTCCCTGTCCGGCATTCAACGGCTGGTTAACGTGTTGAAGAAAAAACTTCCTTCCCCCGGCGTCTTTCTCCGAGTGGAGTTCCCTTATTTTCTGGAAAAAAAGGCGCCAGTTACCGGATCGGCAAGCATGATGGACTATACCATTATTCTAACGGCTGAGTCGCACGAAGATGACCGTATAACGGCTACACTGATAATTCCTGTAACGACGCTTTGTCCCTGCTCGAAAAACATTAGTGAGTACGGCGCGCACAACCAACGAGGACTTGTTGAACTCCACGTCCGCTTCGCGGATCCTGCCACGGCCGACTTCGACCGCCTTATTCGGTGCGTGGAAGAGACCTCCAGCTGTGAAGTTTTTGCGTTACTGAAACGCGAAGATGAAAAATTCGTCACGGAGCGTGCGTACGAGAATCCGGTTTTCGTTGAAGACCTCGTGAGGGATATTGCACTGAAATTGGCAAAAGAGGGAAACGTAAATTGGTTCAAGGTTGAAGTGACCAATTTTGAGAGTATTCACCATCACGATGCGTACGCCATGATCGATTCGGACCATATCAGCGGATTCCGAACGCTTGAAGCCCTGGCTGCGACCGTAAAAACCAAGTGAAAACCCATATGATCCACTCCGTGAAATGGGTTTTGGCATTCCTTTTCTTTACTGGATGCGCAAAACCTCCCTTTGACGGGAATTCGGCTTTTCAATACCTCGAAAAACAATGTGCGATAGGGCCTCGTGCCCCCAATTCCCCGGGTCACAAACAGTGTTTGGAGTTTTTGACAGACGAACTGAAGAAATCTTGTGACCGGGTTGATTTGCAGCATTTTACGTACACGGACAAACACGATACGAATGTCAAGCTGCTGGGAACCAATATCATCGCGTCGATCAATCTGCAGCCCAAATCCAAAAAAAGAGTTCTGTTGACCGCTCATTGGGACACTCGACCGTGGGCGGATAAAGACCCGGACTCAGCAAACCGCGCTCGTCCCATCTTGGGCGCCAACGATGGCGCATCGGGTGTTGCCGTCTTGCTTGAAATCGCCAAGATTGTTCGAGCCAATCCAATCGACATCGGCGTCGACCTCATTTTGTTTGACCTCGAAGACTACGGCGAACATCTGGGCGATTTATATCCGGACAGCCTCAACCCGTACTGCATCGGCTCGGAGTACTTTGCAAAAAACAATAAGAACTACTTTCCACTCTATGCGATTAATCTGGACATGATCGGCGATAAGAATCTTGATCTCCCCGTGGAAAGAAACTCCTATAATGGCGCCCGGGCAGTGGTTAACAATATTTGGGATAAAGCCAAGAAACTTGAGAAACCCGCGTTTAGGAAAGCCGTCGAGCTGGAAATCATGGATGACCATGTTCCCCTACTTCGGATCGGAATTCCCGCAGTCAATATTATCGATTTCACATATCCCGACCAAAACAATGGCTACCACCACACTCTTGCTGACACGCCCGATAAATGTTCCCCGAACAGCCTGCAACAGGTTGGTGACGTATTGGTTGAGGTGTTGTATAGCGAATAGTACCCGGCGCCCGGAGTCTTTCGCTCCCGAAAATTGGCACATAAAAGCTGAGCTCCGCTGACATGATCAGATTTGCCTACCCCGAATACCTTTTCCTTTTTCCGTTGCTCGTGCTGCTTATCGCACTCTTCTACGTTCACAGGCGAAGACGGCAATCCAAACTGGCCCTCCTGGCAGATAAAAAACTCCTCGATGGTCTTCTCGCCGCGCATGACGAAAGAAAATCCAATCTGCAATTTATTTTGTTTATCGGAGTCTGCTTCTTTCTCCTTCTCGCTCTTATAGGTGTTGAGGTCGGAACGCGATACGAACAGGTCAGCATCAGCGGAGTCGACGTCGTTATTGCCGTGGATATCTCTGGCTCCATGAACGCCGAAGACATTAAACCAAGCAGACTTGAGAAGAGCAAGCATGAAGTCACTACGCTGCTATCCAAAATGGGCGGTGACAGGGTCGCCCTGGTGGTCTTCGCGGGAAATGCGTTTCTCCAATGTCCGATGACATCGGACTACAGCGCGGTCAGATTATTATTGAATGCAGTAACCTCCGGCTCCACGACATCGGCCGGTACCGATTTTCAATCATTGAGTGATGTGGCCGTTCGTGCTTTTGTCAAGACGGAGAACGGAAGCACTGTGGGTAAGGCCCTGGTGCTTTTTTCCGATGGAGAGAATCACACACAAGGCACGGAATCCTTCATTGAAAAAATGAAGTCGGAAAATATTCGCATTTATGCCGTCGGTGTCGGATCCGCTCAAGGAGCACCGATTCCGATATATGATGCTTCCGGTGCACTCAAAGAATACAAGAAATACAACGGATCGGTTGTCACGACCCATCTCGAAGAAGATATCTTGCAGTCGATGGCATCTGAAACCGGCGGTCAGTACCATCCGGTTAGCGCTTCCGAATCCGAGATTGATAAGATTTATGCCGAAATCTCAGGCCTGCAAAAAGCGGATCACTCTGAA
>JAGQUY010000355.1 GCA_020438245.1 Bacteroidota bacterium | reverse complement strand
GTGTCATCTTCTATACGAAGCAGTGTCAAAGGTACGCCTATCTCATTGTTCAAATTACCCGTCGTTGCGAGTGTTTTGTACGTGGTGGACATCACAGCTGCAGTCATTTCCTTGCAACTCGTTTTTCCGTTCGTGCCGGTAATTGCCACTACGGGACCCCTGTAGGTCGAGCGATGATTAGTCGCCAGTTGCTGGAGGGCGTGCAGCGTGTTATCTACGACAACAAAGGGCTTGGTCTCCGGTGACCCCGACTGCTGCCACCAGGTTTGCGAGACGACACAAGCGCTCGCACCTTTGCTGATCGCCGTATCCACATATGCATGACCGTCGAACTGCGGTCCCTGCAACGCGAAAAAAAGGTCCCCGGATTGAATCGTCCGGCTGTCGGTGGAAACTCCCGTTGCCTTAAAATTCGCCTGCAGGCCTATGGGTTGCCCGATCTTCATCAGATCTTTAATCGAGAAATGCGGCATCTTCTCTCCATGCCGTTACGGATAATCGTTCAGATTTTTTCTTGCCAAACTTTCTATGGAGCAGTTCTGTGGTCAGATCAGAGACGCCGGTTACGGTCATGGAGTCGTTTTTCGTTTCCAGATCATACTGCTGCTCCGGGTCGAAATGGGTGAACCCGCTTTTGGAGTTCTTATTTACTTTTAAATGGTCCATAAAAAACACTCCTATAAATTGGGCCGACATTGAATTACACAACGCGCTCCGGATTTCACCGAAGTGCCGGGCCGTGGCGACTGGGCGATCACGAAACCATGTCCTTTCACCGATACTTCAATACCCGCTTCATACATCCGGTTGAGAGCCATCCGCATGCTCAATCCTCTCACATCGGGAGTCTTTTTGAAATTCTTGCTGTCGACGTCGTCGGGCTGGTGGATTTGACTTCCTGTCTCCAGCATCAGCAGTTGACCGCCTTTTCCTGTATTGGCCCACGATTGACCGGTAATCATATCACCCTGACCGCGTATCTGAAACCGCAGATCCATTTTTTCCAGTATGGATTGGGCAGCCTCTGTGGTCATGTAGGTGAAATCGGGGGTATTAAGATCCGATTCCGGAATGCCGCCGTCCTGTATCTCAGCGATGATGCGATTGATCGACTTGGAGTAGTCGTCATTCGAGCTTAGTATTCTTTCAACAATCGCTTTGGCGGTGAGGGCCGCTGAAGTTTCTCCCCAAATGCTTCGTCGCGGGTTATTGACAATAACCAAAAAGACCAACTGAGGGTTTTCCACCGGCAGAAAGCCGGCGAACGACGCGGTGTATTTATCCGGTGAATACTTGTGAGTCGACTGGTCGATTTTTTGCGCCGTTCCGGTTTTTCCCGCTATTTGCAGCCCTTTGATCTGTGCTCGCTGCCCGGTTCCGCCGCTGACCACTTCAGCCAACATATGTCCGACCAAATTCATGGTTTCTTTCGACGCGACGTTTCGAATGATTTGGGGCTCGGTAATCGTCGAACGATCGGGATCGGCAGGATCGATAATGGATTGGATCACAAAAGGCTTCATTAAGAAGCCGCCGTTCGCAATGGCTCCGTACGCGTTGGCCATTTGGAGTGCGGTAACGCCAATCTCCTGACCGATGGACACCATGGGCAATGTCAAGCCCGACCATTCGCTTGGATGCTTGAGCATTCCCTTCACTTCGCCTTCAAGGTCGATACCGGTTTCATTACCAAATCCCATGCCACGAACGTACTGATAGACCCGGTCCTTACCCAAGCTCTGTGCCGTCTTGATGATTCCTATATTCGACGATTTCTGTACAACCTGCATGAACGAAAGAATGGCATGCGGTTTGGAATCGTGAATCACCCGATCGTAGACTTTCATTTTACCGTTTTCACAGTCTATCAGATCATCGGGCCGTCTGACGTTTTCTTCAATGGCTGCGACGGCCGAAAACGCTTTGAATGTGGAGCCCGGCTCATATAGGTCGGTAATGGTCCGGTTTCGAAACTGAGCGGTCTCGAATCGTTCGGGTTTGTTCGGATCAAAACCGGGGCACGTTACCATCGCCAGGATTTCACCGGTTCTCGGGTTTGTGATGATCACCATGCCGTCGTCCGCGTCGTACTTGTCGATGGTCTTTTCGAGCTCTTCGTAAGCGACCGACTGGTAATTGATATCTATCGTCAGGCGGACTGGACTGCCGTTCAATGGATCCTCGTGGGGATAGTCCGGACTGGGGCGCAACCTGCCGAGTGCATCGGATTGAAGAATGGACCATCCATCTTTTCCGCCCAGCACCGACTGTTGATCTAGTTCGATACCCGACAACCCCTGGTTATCGACATCGGTGAAACCCAGGAGCGCAGCGGCGGCTTTCCCGTACGGGTAGTGTCGGCGAAGAGATTGAAGTTTGATGAGGCCGTAGATAGAATCGTTGATCCGTGCCGCAACGGCACCGCCCACCTTGCGTTCGAGCCACACGAACGCGGTCTGCTTGGAAAGGAGCTTCCTGTATTCGGACCTGGGCTTTTTGAAAACGTCCGCAAAATTTTTCGCGACCCGGTCCTTGTCTTCGTTCTTCATAACAGAAGGATCTGCGGCAAACGCGTAGTTGATCAGATTAACCGCGATCCGATTCATATGTCGATCGTAGATGACGCCTCGTTCCGCCTCCACTTTCACCCGCCGTTCATATTGTCTCTTGGCGATCAATTGATACGTGCTTTGATCGGCCACCTGAATCGAAAACAGTTTGATGATCACGCCGAAAACAAGAAAAACAAGGGCCAGCGTCACCGTGCGAAGCCGTATAATATGTGTTCGCGTGAACGGATCCATTTGTTGGCTGTCGTTCTTACTCATGTTTTCTGTTGGCCGCAGCTTCTGCAGCCCTTTTCAGTAGTTCCGGATCGACCCAGATGACACCGGGTTTTTGGGCTGCCGTTTGCAACCCAATTTGCTCCCTGGCTATTTTTTCGATGCGTTCATAGGCCGAAAGTCTGGTGATATCCACCCGAATTGCTTCGTTGGATTTTTCCAATTCAAGTTTCAAGTCTTTTAGCTGTTCAATCCGGGTCAGGTTTTCCTGCACAACGGTAGCTTCCCATACCCATACCATCATGAGCACTGCAAAAACCATAAAGGCGACGTAAAGCTTCAGGGGTGTAATAACGCTTTTCCGGGCAGCCGCGGGTTCCGATGTCATTCTGTTGGCGGAATCCGCATACCGATCATAAGCAGACTCGGCGTGTGCCGCAGGATCGGCCTGTAGTTCATGATATTTCTTTTCCGGATCCGAATAATCGATTCCGGTGAGGTTTATATAGGGTGTCGCCATGCTTTTAAACTCTTTCCGCCACTCTCAGTTTGGCACTGCGGGCGCGTGGGTTTTCCGCAATTTCATTGTCAGACGGTGTCAAAGGCTTTCTGGTGAGCATTCTCAGTCGCTGCTCTTTTGGTTCGGCCAGCTCTGGATAATATTTGTTTTCAATTTGTCGCGCTGCTTCAAATCTGAAAAACTCCTTCACGATCCGATCTTCGAGGGAATGATAGGAGATCACGACCAACCGGCCACCCGGCGACAACAAGGTTACCGCATCGCGCAGTACCGTTTTCAGACTGTCCAGCTCATCGTTCACGTATATTCTGATCGCTTGGAAAACCCGGGATAACGACTTCTTTGCAAATCGCTCCGGAATGACCTTCCGGACGGTATCCGCCAACTGAGTGGTGGTCATCAGAGGAGCCTCCTTGCGCCTTTCAAGAATGGCCCTTGCGATCCGGCGCGCGTTTTTCTCTTCCCCGAGTTGGAAAAAGATTTGTTTGAGTTCTTCTTCCGGCATTGTGTTGACCACCTCGTGGGCCGATTTAACGGATGAGGGTCCAAGTTTCATCAGCAAGGGCGCTTCCCGGCGATAGGTGAATCCTTTGGTTGGGTCGTCGAGCTGAGAGGAGGAAACGCCCAGGTCCAATAGCAAGCCTTGCAAAGATGTCACACCCAGTTTTTCGAGTTCTGTGGCCAGGCTGCGAAAATTGGCACAGATCGCCGTGAATCGATTACCAAACGGTTTCAATCGTTCTCTTGCCGTTTCGACCGCATCCGGATCGGCATCAAAAGCAATGATTCGGAGCAATCCTTGCGCCGTCAGAAGGCCTTCACTGTGACCGCCTCCGCCCAGGGTGGCATCCACAATGACTGAGTCGGGCTGCACATTCAGCCATTGAATACACTCTTGTAAAAGAACAGGGTGATGGTACGTGTGTACCATTTAGAAACTCACAATTTTTCCGGCCGCGTTTTGGAGATCGAAACCTGCATGAATCTCCTGATATTTTTTCGGGTTCCAGACTTCGATCCAGTTAAGCATTCCTATGATCAGGATATCCTTTTCAATCTGTGCAAAGTGAAGGAGCGTCTGCGGTATGACCACCCGTCCCTGCTTGTCCAACTCATATTCATGGGCGTTGCCGGAGATAATTCGGATCAGTTTGCGCATATCTGAATCCATGACCGAAAGGCCCCGGAATTTCTCTTCCAGCTTTTTCCATTCAGTCATCGAATAGATATAGATGCACGGATCGAAACCCTGTGTCAGAACGACCGAGTCGTTATCCTCCGGAACAAACGCGCTTCTCATTTTCGAGGGTATATTGAAGCGGTTCTTCGGGTCCAGAACGTACTCGTATGTGCCTTTGAATGATGCCAAGTAACTTTAACCCACTTTAACCCACTTTAAGATAAAAGTGAGCCAAAGAGGTCTCAAAGTCAAGCAAAAAGTGCAATAAAACTTGAACTTACGGCGACACTGGCTGTCATTTCGTCATGAAAAATAACCCACTTCCATCCACCGGATGACGGAGAGGTTCTGATCAAAACAATTCTTGATTATAGCGCAATGATTCCTTAATTTTTCGAAACTTGCAGCTACCGCGTGGAGTGATGTTTGAAAAAATCGGTTTCCCTCAAGAAAATCCTTCGTGAAATAAACAGCTCTGTTAACCGATGCGTTGCCAAGAAAAAACCGGTAACGCTGTACGAACCGATGCGCTATTTGATGGACAATGGCGGGAAACGGATTCGCGCCATGCTCCTCCTTCTTTGCACTTCCATGTATTCCAAGAATTACAAAAAGGCCATGCCCGCCGCCGCTGCCATCGAATTGTTGCATGCGTTTTCTTTGATTCATGATGATATCATGGACAACGATGATCTTCGGCGCGGTCAACTGACCATTCATCGTAAGTGGGATACGAGTGTGGCCATTCTTTCGGGAGATGCTTTGGCAGCACTCGCGTATCGCACACTCCGGGAGCTTCCGCCGTCCCTTCAAGACCGGATTTTGGATTTGTTTACAGAAACGTTTGTCGGTTTGTGCGAGGGGCAGGCGTTGGATAAGGAGTTTGAAAATCAGCGGGAAGTTAAGGAATCAGAATATCTGACGATGATCGGACAAAAAACCGCGTTATTGTTTTCCACCTCCGCGAGGATAGGCGCCATTATCGGAGGCGCGTCGGCGGCGCACGTGAAGTCCCTTGGCTTATTTGGTTATAATTTGGGCATGGCGTTTCAAATTCAGGACGACTTGCTGGATGTTACCGGCGATGAACGCATGCTTGGAAAAGAGGTTGGCAGTGATTTGATTGAAGGCAAGAAGTCGTACGTTTCTATTTTGGCCGCCAAAGACAACCGTGGGCGAGGTATGCTCGACACATTTCGAACCATGAAGAATACGGCAGTACGGCGGGAGACTCTCGAGTCGTTCCGAAAATACCTGCGGGTCAGCGGCATACAGGTGAAGGCCGAAACCAAAACCGAAGCCTATCTGAGTGCAGCCGAAAAACAACTTGCTGCTTTTAAGAATACACCCGCCAAAGCGTCGCTTCTTGAAATTGCGGGCATCGTCCGGGAACGCCAGAGCTAGCATCCGACCCGAAAATGCTTGAGAAAGAAGTAGTGGTCACGAATCATGCGGGTATTCATGCCCGTCCATCGGCTTTGCTGGTCAAGATGGCCAGCCGATTTGACGCCGAGGTGTTCTTATCCTGCGAAGGTACCGAGGTGAATGCCAAAAGCATCATGAGTGTGATGATGCTTGCTGCCGCCCTCGGAAGTGTGGTCAAAATCCGCACGGAAGGTGCCGACGAAGTCGAAGCTCTTCGGGCCATCGAAGCTCTTTTCGCAAGTAAATTCAACGAGGACTGATGTCCGTCAAGCTTGACAAACCCACCGCACGAGTTGATGAAATAAGAATCCGGGGCCTCGGCGTATCTCCGGGTATTGTTCAAGGACCCGTTTTTATTCTGCATTCCTCCTCCTCCGAAATTCAACGAAGAAAATTGCCGCCTGACGAGGTGGAGCCTGAGATCGAACGTTTTTACCTGGCCTTGCAGCTTACAGGGGAACAGCTCAATCATCAGATTCAGGAAGCAAAGCAAAAGTACGGAAAAGAGTACAGTGCCATTCTGGAAAGTCACTTCATGATTCTCGATGATCCTGAAATGCTCAAAGAGACCAAGAAGCTCATCAAGGGCGGCAGGTCGAATGCGGAGGCGGCCTTTCATGACGTGATGTCAAAATTCCGGGCGACGTTTCTTAAATCGAAGAATGAGTACTTACGCGAACGGGCCGTCGACATCGAGGATGTGGAGCGAAGAGTAATTGCCAACCTGCTGGGTCAACATAAAGTATTCAGCATCGATCGGCCTTCGGTAATTGTTGCGGACACGATCAAGCCTTCCGACATCGCCGGTCTCGAACGTCATAAGATACTGGCGTTCGTGTCGGAAACGGGCAGTTCATTGTCTCATTTTGCGATTGTGGCCCGATCGTTGAATATTCCGGCTGTCGTCGGAATCGCCAATGCGAGTGGAATCGTAGCCG
>JAGQUY010000354.1 GCA_020438245.1 Bacteroidota bacterium | reverse complement strand
CTTTCAGCAAAAGGTATGGCTACACATCCGCCGAGATTATCGGACAACATGTCAGCATCCTTCGCGCTGATCGAACTCCAAGGGAAATTCACACCAATCTTCTCAATCAAAATCGGACGAGATCATGGCAGGGCGAGCTATGGAACAAGGCCAAAAACGGAGAAGAGTTTCCATTTTCTCTGCGAACCAGTCGAATTACCGACAGTCGAGGTGTTCTTGTAGGACTCTTTGGCATATCCCATGACATTACCGAACAAAAGAGAATAGAGTCGACTATCACAGAACAGGCTGAACTACTCAAGAGTCTTTTGTCGACTATCTCAGAAGGGTTCTGGCTCGTGGATAGCCATTGGAGTCTCCTGGAAGTCAACGAGGCATACAGCACAATGACCGGGTACTCCCACGAAGAGCTGCTAACCCTGCCGATTTGGAAACTCGACGTCCACCATTCGGCTGAGATGGTGAATAAGAAACTGGACGACATCCGACAACAGGGTTCAGTTGTTTTCGAACGCCAGCACCGAAGAAAAGACGGTCAGATCATAGACGTCCAGATCAGTGCTTCATACTGGCCTGATCGTGATCAGTATTTCGTATTTATTCAGGATATCACCGAGCGGAAGCTGGCAGAACAATCCCTGAAGGACCTTGAACAAAAGCTCATCAATATTGTCCACCATAGCACCAATTTGTTTTATTCCCATTCCCCCGATCATGTTTTAAGTTTCGTCAGTCCACAGTCGCGCCATTTTTTGGGATGCGATCCGGATGAAGCCAAGCTGCGTTGGACAGAATTCGTGACGGAACATCCGGTTAACGAAAAGGGATTCGAGTCCACACAACGAGCCATACTAACCGGTCAGATTCAACAACCCTATGAACTTCAGCTGAAAACCTTGGACGGACGGATCCTTTGGGTGGTTGTGAACGAAGCCCCCGTCGTGAAGGGCGGTCAAACCGTAGCTATCGTTGGATCGTTGACGGACATAACTGAACGTAAAAAGGTGGAAGAAAATCTTGAACGATTACACTTGGCTGCCGAAAGCTCGGGGGAGATCATATTTACGACCGATCTGGACGGTGTGATTACCTACATCAACCCGTCTTTCACGACCACCTACGGCTTCACGGCCGATGAGGTCATCGGTAAAGTTACTCCCCGCATCTTGAAGAGTACTAAAACTCCGCCGGAGGAGCATCGCCAGCTTTGGCGGACTATTTCTTCTGGCGGCAAGTTATCCCTGGAAATCGTCAATCGAACAAAGGACGGTCGTTTGTTGGATATCGAGTCGTCCCTGAATCCAATCCTCGATCAGCAGGGCAGCGTGGTCGGCTACGTCGCCGTACAGAGAGATGTAACCGAACGAAAGAAGTCCGAAATAAGAATGGCCCAACTTTCAGCAGCCGTTGAACAAACTGCAGGCCTGGTTTTTATAACAAGAATCGACGGCACCATCGAGTATGTCAACCAGTCTCTTGAAGAACTCTCGGGATATTCAAAAAAAGAGTTGCTGGGTGAGAACCCGAGAATACTCGCGTCCGGACTGCATGACATGGCCTTCTTTCGAAATTTCTGGTCGACCATTCTGTCCGGTAAAACATGGCATGGCACATTCATCAATCGAACCAAATCGGGTCGCCTCTTTCACCACCAGCAGGCGGTAACGGCCCTTAAAGACCAAAAAGGTATTGTCACCCGTTTTGTATCTACAGGTACCGACATCACGGAAAACATTGGAATACATGAGTTACTGGTTGAAAAGGAGCGCCGACTCAGTGACGCGGAAGAAATTTCCGCAATTGGCAGTTTCACGTATGAGATCGAGAACGCAGAATGGGCCTTTTCAGATGGCTTCAATAAAATTTTGGAAGTCCCTTTGGATACCGAATCAGGGATCGAACAGACCTTTCTCGGAATGATCCACTATGCCGATCGAACTGCCGTATTGGACAGAGCCGCTCAACTGATCCGAGGTGAAGAATATACTGAACTGGAATTCCGAATCGTCCGAGCTGATCAGGTCGTCCGTCACTTCCGCGCCAGAGCGAAGACGCATTTCGATGAGGACGGACAACCGCATCGAATCGCCGGCACCGTGCAGGACATCACCCAGCACAAATGGGCCGAAGATGCCCTGAGAGCAAGTGAGCAAAAATACAAGGATATCGTACAATGGGCGTCCGTTGGAATCTATCAATCGATGGCAGACGGGCAGATCATTATGGCCAACCAGCGTCTTGCTCATATGCTGGGATACGATGGATCTGAAGAATTGCTTCGGTGCAATATGGGTCTAGATATCTACTATGAACCGCGGGACCGTGACCGTTTGATCGAGCAGTACGACAAAGATCGACGCGGTTTTGTTGCC
>JAGQUY010000353.1 GCA_020438245.1 Bacteroidota bacterium | reverse complement strand
GTTCCTGTTTGAGCCGGTAAATGGAATGAACCGTCACCTGATCCGAAGATTTTAATAATTTGTCTTCGACTTCCTCGATCCGTTCTCCCAATTCTTCAAGCACCGCGAAATAGTGGTCAATAACGGCATCGAGAATGGAATAGGTCAGGTAATCACTTCCCAGTTTGCGAACCCTGCCCTTGCTGTTTCGGATGCGATCTCGCAAGGCCTCAAGAACGGTGCCGGCCTTTTCCTGAAAAGAAACGACAAAATCTTTTCCGATCAATAAGCTCACCTGTTCCACTCCGACCTGTCCGGATTCGGCATTGTAATAGGCCGCCTTGAGCACTAGAAACAGATACTCGTCATACTCTTCGAACTTCGGTCGCTGAGTTGTATTGGCAATGTCTTCCAGAACCAGCGGGTGAATATTAAAATGGAGTCCCACGTCTTCTATTACCGTCGTGTCGTATACGCCGTTGATGTTAAGCCAGGTGACGGTCGGGCCTTCTTTGAAGGGAATACTCTCCTCGATGGAATGAATGTGCTTTTCAGTGAATTCGGTTTCATTGTAATCCAAGACGTGGAGCGTTACCGGATCCTTGGCAACCTCACCGACATAGCGAATGGTCCCCGGTATTTCAGAAGTCTTTTCCATTTTTGGCAGGAATCGGGAGATGTGCAGAGATTTGATGAGCCTGGAAGGCTGGATTTTCGGAAGATTCATGAAAAAATACCTTTGGTCGCTAAGATGAGTAGTTTTTCAAGATCGTCAAATTTATCAATCGGTTCAAGCTTTGCTGCGACCCTCTTGTTTCTTATTCAAGAGAAAAAGGGTGGTCGCCTTCGTCTAATAGGATCGGAGAATGGTTAAGGCTCGCCACAATCTCCATCTTCTTCGTACGTTTGTGGCAATTCTCGGACATGTTCAGAACGTACAAATCTTGCATTGTCGTAGAATAATCCCCGCCAAGTGGAAAATCTTTCATCTTGGGGATCCACAACGAAAAAGACCTGTTTAACCTCCTTGCTATACGTGTTGCGAAGGGTTAGAGCTTCGGCTTCCCGGGTAATGGCGGCACCCAAAATCTCGTATTCGTCCGCATCCTGTCCGTAAAAAGCAACCAAGCGCCAGGTTCCTTTGTCTGTTGTTGAGATCGACACCGTTCGTACGCCTGCAAAACACGGATGGTAAACGACCCATTCTTCATTCTGTTCGGTGATCTGCACCCAGGTTGACGGTGAAAGGAGGGCCAGAAGATCATCCTGAGCCACACAGGGACGGACACCCGCCAGCAGGGTTATTGTTACTAAGAGAAGTTTCACTTGGAGAAGGTACAATACTGTGAAAGATGCTCAAAGAAAAAATTTTGTCTCCCTGTGATTTTCCTCTTGCGAAATAGTCGGTTTCCTCTTATTATTGACTGACCGGTCAACCATAAAAGAATATCATGTCTCCAAAATCCCCTACTCAATTCACGGCGATCCGGGAAAAAAGCCGCGCAAAAATTCTCAAAGCCGCAGTGGAACTTTTTTCCAAATACGGGTATCTGGAAGTCTCCGTAAGCCGGATAGCAGAAAAGGCGGGTGTCGCAAAAGGGCTTTTGTACAACTACTTTCACAGCAAAGAGGCAGTACTGAAGGCCATTGTCGACCTGATGATGTCTGATATGCAAGTCTTTATGGAGAGTGTAGCCGGTGAAGAAAGACCTAAGGTAAAAATAGAACGGATGATCCGGCTGTCCTTTAGGATGTTCAGGGAAAAAGCGGCTTTCTACAAGAATATCATGTCCATTATTACCCAGTCGGGTGTTCCTTCCAAAATAAAAAAGCCCCTTAATGATTTTCTGGCCGAAGCGGTAGCCGAACTTGAAGAAACGTTTCGCCTCGAAGGCGTGGAAAATCCAAGAATCGAAGCGTTGAAGTTGGGTGCGATATTGGACGGCGTTGCATGGCATTATCTATTCGTCTTTGGAGAATCGTACCCTTTGGACAACATGGAAAATGAACTGGTCAAACGATACACCGGGACGGTAAAATGAATGACACAAACAGTTGGAATTGCAAGCAAACGCCAGCCGGGAACTCCATTAAAGACCTTGGTAAGATAATTTTCACTGCTGGACTCTGCGTTGCCTTGGTTGCGATCACAGGTCGAGCCCAAGTGGCCTCGGAAATAATCCGAAAATCGGAGGAACTTCTGAAAGGCAAGACCTGTCAGGGCACCTTTCTCATGAGGGTCACGACGCCGCACTATACCCGCGAAATGAAAATGGAAAGCTGGTGGGTCGGTAACGAAAAAGCATTGATTGTGATTCGTTCGCCTAAAAAGGAATCGGGTAACAAAACGTTGAAAATCGGTAATGAAATTTGGAGTTACCTGCGAAATACCGAAACCACCATACGCATTCCCCCCTCGATGATGCTTCAGTCATGGAACGGTTCTGATTTTACCAATGACGATCTGGTCCGGGAATCGAGTTTGGTCGATGACTACCGTTTGAGCGTTGCAGGCGAAGAGGACCATGGCGGCAAGGTTTGCTGGAAAGTTGTGCTTGATCCGAAGCCGGACGCTGCGGTCGTATGGGGAAAGCTGATTTATTGGGTCAGCGTCAAGGAATATCTTCCGACAGAGGTTCGATATTTTGATGAAAAAGACCGCCTGATTCGAACCATTTTTTACTCCGACATTAAAACACTCGGCGGCCGTCGACTGCCAACCAAATGGACAGTTATTAATGAAGTCAAGGAGGGGCACACAACCGAATTCATTATGGAGAATGTTCAGTTCGACGTGCCGATCAGCGATCGGCTTTTTTCCTACCGTGAACTGGAGAAGGGCGACTGATGAAGATGCTCCTGAGTCTTGCTTGGCGCAATATCTGGCGAAACGGCCGGCGGTCTCTGCTGACCATCTCTGCCATCGTATTTGCCACCTGGCTTTCCGTTGTGATGCGCGGAATGCAGCTGGGGACCTATCGGTCCAATATAGAGAACGCAGTCCGAATGTTCTCCTCCTACGCGCAAATTCAACGATCGGGATACCAGAAAAATCCCACGCTGCAACTCTCCTTCCCCTATGATGCCTCCATTCTTAAACGGGTCGGCGAAACACCTTCCATCGAAGCAACCGCGCCAAGAATTTATGCCGATGGATTGGTCAGTCTCAGGGATATTTCGCAAGGCGCTTTTCTGATTGGAGTGGACGCCCTGAGGGAGGCACATGTAACAAGCTTGGAGAAACGATTGCAGCGGGGGCGTTTCCCGACAACGGGCTCACACGAGGTGGCTCTGGGCACAAAGCTGCTTGCCAATTTGAAAGCCGAGGTGGGCGATCGATTGGTTGTACTGGCGCAAGGAGCCGATGGCTCTCTGGGAAACGAGTTTTTCACAATTTCGGGCATACTTCGCTCCGGTTCTCCTCAGATGGATGCGACAGCCATGGTGATGGATCTCTACGATGCACAGGAGTTGCTTGGAATGGAGGGGCGTATTCACGCACTCGCTATGTCGCTTACAAGGTTGGAGGACATACCGTACGTTCAGGAACAACTCAAGTCGAAAATAAGTGAAGACGGTCTCACCGTACTGTCGTGGAAGGAGTTGATGCCGGAGATGGACCAGATGATTAAGATGGACGACGCGAGCGGAGTTATTTTCCTCGCCATTCTGGTCCTTATCGTTGCCTTCGGAATTTTGAATACCGTACTCATGTCTGTAACAGAACGGTTTCGTGAGTTTGGCGTGCTGCTTTCAATGGGCATGCCTTCCTTCAAACTTATCGCAGTCGTCCTGCTTGAAGTGTGCTTTATGACGCTCGTTGGGATAACTGCCGGCAATGTTCTTGGTGCTTGTGTAAACTGGTATCTTGTACAACATCCCATTTTTTTTGGCGCTGAATTCGGTGAACTCTACGAACAATTCGGATTCCTGCCTCGGCTGGATTCCACACTGGATCCGGGAATTTTTATTAGTACAACGCTCTCCATTTTCGTTGTCTCAATCCTTTCGGCCATGTATCCGCTGGTTCGCCTGCATCAGCTCGAGCCTCTGAAAGGAATGCGCTACACATGACGATCCTGTTTAAGCTGGCCTGGCGCAATCTCTGGAGAAATCGCCGTCGCTCTCTCATCATTTTGGTTGCGATCGTAGTCGGTGTTGTATCTCTGTTGTTTATCGAAGGCTTGGTCAATGGCCAGTTGAAACAACTGCTCGAAAATCAAATCGGAACCCATATCGGTCACCTTCAAATTCACGCTAAAGGATTTCAGGACGACCGGACCATTCAACATCTGATTCCCGACAAGAAGCGTGTCGAATCGGCACTCCGGTCATTGCCGGAAGTTGTGGCATACAGTCCGAGAATCATTTCGTTTGGTCTTGTAAGCAGTGCATCAGCCTCATCCGGAGTTACTATGCTGGGTGTTGATCCGTTGTTGGAATCTCGGGTAAGTATGATTGCGCATTCGATGACGTCCGGCGAATATCTTGCCGGGGAGCCTCGGTCGATAGTAATAGGGGAGAGAATGGCTGAGAAATTGGGCGTTGAAGTAGGAGACAAAATTGTTCTTATGGCATCGGCCTTGGACGGGCATGTCGGTTCGGACGCGTTCCGGGTAACGGGGCTTTTTAAAACACCAGACTCGGAGTTTGATCGCTCGTACGTCCAGGTCGGCATGGAAAGTGCACAATCCATGCTGGGAGTATCGGATAGCGTTTCTGAATTCGCGGTTGTGCTGCAGAGTGCCGATATGGCTGCCGCGGTGAAATCCTCGGTCGGTTCTGCTCTTGGGGAGTCGTACGAAGTTTTTACCTACGGCGAGCTTATACCCATGATGATCATGATGATAGAAGTCACGCGGGAATCGATGGGCATCTACTACGTGATCATCGGATTGGCCACCATCTTTGGCATCATCAATGTACTTTTGATGGCTGTTTTTGAACGTATCCGTGAATTCGGCGTTGTCATGGCCATGGGTATGCGCAGTGCTCAGGTTTTTCGTCTGATTCTGCTGGAAGCCTTTCTGCTGGGCGTTCTGGGAGCGGCGGCAGGCGTCCTCGTCGGCCTGCTAGTTTTCTGGCCGGTGTCCATTCAAGGTCTCGACCTCGGTGCCAGCGCGGAGGCGATGTCATCCATCGGTATGGGTAGTATCATTTATCCATTCCTTACCTGGGCCGACATACTGAAAAATATTCTTTTTGTTCCGGTGGTTTCCTTGCTGGCCGCTGTATATCCGGCCTGGAAAGCAACAAGGTTGGAGCCGGTACGAGCAATCCGGTATGTATGAGGTCACTTAGAGATTCAAAAACAGAGGAACCGTCTATGTCCTTTCTGACTCGTCAAAACGCTATCAAGCTCGTCTCCGAATCATCTCTCATCGTCTTCAGCGTACTGCTGGCACTGCTCTTGAATGAATATCGGGAGCACCTTAAGGAGGAGAAACTCAAGACCATAGCCCTTCAAAAGGTCACCAGTGAACTGGAAAAAAACCTGCAAACGGTTGAATCATGGTACGAGTATCACATCGTCGTTTATCAAAATTTCTCCCGTGCCATCGACGATGATTCTCTCAAGAAGGCCATGGCTCGTCAGAAGGAATTCAACTTCTGGAGCCTGATGCCAAACGGTGTCGTACGTCGCGTAGTCAGCCGGTCGGCATGGCAGGCGCTGCAGACTTCTGATGTTTTTTCCAGCATCGATTTTGAAACGATGCTGGCGCTCTCGGTCACCTACAACAGTCAGGCGCTTGGTGTAGAAACCAGCCTGCGTATTATCCAGGATATTCTGACTTCAAGAGAATCGCTACGCAAAGAGGAAATTGAGCGCACACTCATACTGCTGAGGAACGCGTTCATGGAAATTGCGGCGCAAGAGGAATTTCTCATTCGAGAGTACAAAACGACCCTTGAAAAATTGAAGGTCTTTACCACTGACAATCATACAAGCAGCCTTCACGCGACGTCGAAAGACAGTGTCGCCAATAGGGAACAGTAGCCATGGAAATCATCAAGACAGAACAATTGGTCAAAACCTACGCCGATCACGGCGTACCCGTGCACGCCCTGCGCGGAATCAACCTCTCTATTGAACGCGGAGAGTTTATCGCCATCGCCGGGCCATCCGGCTCGGGCAAAACAACCCTGCTGAATTGCATCGGAGCTCTTGACAGGCCGACAACCGGGCGAGTATGCGTCAACGAACAGGATATCGATCTGCTCGACAATTCCGAAAGAGCGCGACTTCGACTTCATAAAATGGGTTTTGTTTTTCAGGCATATAATCTGATACCGGTCTTGACCGCGTTGGAGAATATCGAATTCAAAATGATGCTTTTGGGTAAATCTGAGGGGGAGAGGCATGAATTGGCCATGCGTTCGATGAAAGAACTGGGTATCGCCGATCTCGCCCACAAGAAACCACAGGACATGAGCGGAGGTCAACAACAGCGGGTGGCCATCGCCCGGGCGATTGTCAACGAACCGCCTATCGTACTGGCCGATGAACCCACGGCAAATTTGGACACGGAAAATGCACTGATCCTCATCGACCTAATGCGGGAAATGGGCCGGACGAAGAACGTCACGTTTGTATTTTCGACACACGATCCGCGCGTGTTGGAGCGGGTCCAGCGGATCATTTTTCTCCGAGACGGCAACATCGCCGATCCATAAAGAATGCAACGAATTCCTATTCTGCTGATTTTCCTTCTCTCTTGCAGGCTGAACGCCCAATCCGATTTGGAGTTTTCCGGCTATATGATGAACCTTTCATCCGTTCAGGACGGATCTCCGGATAACCAAGATCAGCGCGAAAGAGTGTTCACGTCGACGCTCACGCGAATCCGGTTGCGCCCGATTTTGTACCTGTCGGATAACGTCCGACTTGTGTGGGAACATGAAATAGATGCTGCGTATTCATCCCAGAGCCTTCAGGCAAAATCTTCTTCCGGCAGTCGACAATTTGTTGATCTGACGTGGAGGCCGGTCAGAGAAGACAATCTGCAACTATCCCATTTCGTCGATCGAGCCTATCTGAGAGTTGACTTTCGACACTCCAATGTCGTTGCGGGACGCCAGCGAATCGCCTGGGGGGTAGGCCGAATTTGGAATCCGACGGACCTGTTTAATCCGATTAATCCGGCCGATTTTACCAAGATCGAAAAGGATGGCGCCGACGCCGTCTCCGCAAAATGGAATATCGGCTCTTTTACGGACGTGCAAGCCGTCGTCATACCTCAGGAGAAACCGGGTCGGAGTCACGCAGGCGCAAGATTCCGTTCCAACGTTGGGGAAACCGACTGGTCGGTGATGACCGGCTATTTTGACAGGAGAACCGTGCTTGGTGCCGATGCTGCGGGCAATTTTGGAGGTGCAGGCTTTCGCGTCGAGGGGGCCCTATTTTCCATGGCCAACTCCAAGAAACCTGACTATCTGCGGGCGGTTGCCGGCGTCGACTACCAGTTTACTTCGAGA
>JAGQUY010000352.1 GCA_020438245.1 Bacteroidota bacterium | reverse complement strand
TGAGCGAGAGACGAGACTCGAACTCGCAACATCCTGCTTGGAAGGCAGGTACTCTACCATTGAGTTACTCTCGCAACTGAATTTTCCACGCTTGATTTTTCTTAACTTCGGTTCGGAAAGCTAAGAAAAATATGCACTTATCCAAACGGGTTGCAAATATAGATAAAAATGCAACCGTTGTCAAGAATTTTCGCTGTTTTTGCTATTCTTAAAAGAAGAAGAGCGGGTGTATGAAACCCGCTCTCTTGAAACGATAGTGCAAATAACCGGCAGTCTGGAGGATTCAACTATTGGTCGTCGTCGTCCTCCATCGCTTCATCCCCGATCTCTTCATCAACTCCCGTGATCAGAACGTCCGGATTGCTTTCAAACTGGGCATTCATTGCGGCGGCGGCATTCATCGCTGCACTTCTGGCACGATCCATTTTCTTTTGGGCGGCATACTCCTTGTCGATAGACTCCATAGGCAGAAGGCCCAAAGCATAATGGTAGTTCTTCTTGCCGTCCGTGTAGAAGGATTCAACACGAAATGATTTCATCGCCTGCTTCACTTCCTTCTTACTATATTTGTTTTTCAAGAGTTTTTGAAGTGCGGCGAAGGCCTTCTTTTCTGCCTTTTCGCGCCCTTTATCCTCTTTCTTGTCCTTCGCAACGCCGACACCGACAAAGTACTCGTTGCTGTAGGAACCTGGGTTATCCACCCATGCCGGTCGCTGGGCAAAAACAGGGGCGACACAAACAGATGCGAGCAATAGAAACAATGCTGTGGTTTTCATAGCATCTCCAATCGGGTTTATTCATTACTAACTGAGGTGTATGCTTATTTAAAGTAACCGGTAAATGAGTTCAAAAGCTCTTTAAGGCGGCCAGCCTCTTTCGCCTCCGCAATAATCCGCAGAACCGGTTCCGTATTTGATTTTCTGAAATGAATCCAGCAGTCTCCAAAATCCAGACGGATTCCATCTATGGTGTCGATTTTTGCAGATTTGTTGCCTCTTACGATCGTGTTCAGCACATCGTCCGGATCAAGATTTTTCAATTCCACTTTTTCTTTCTTCATGAATGAGGCCGGCATACTTTCTTGAAGGGAGTCTATGGACTGTGCCCGATCCAGCATCAATTGGAGGATCAGAACCGCCGCGCTTACTGCATCTCGGCCATAGTGTACCAGTGGGAGAATTACTCCCCCATTTCCTTCACCGCCAATTACAGCACCCGTCTCTTTCATACGGGTAGAGACGTTGATCTCGCCCACTTTTGTTCGATACGAATGAACTTTGTATTTCTTTGCAATCTCCATCACCATGGCGGACGTTGATGCGTTTATCACGACGGGTCCTGGATGATGGCTCAACATAAATTCTGTTGCGAGCGCCAACGTGTATTCTTCACCCAGTGGGGTCCCTTTCTGGGACACCAGAGCAAGCCGGTCAACATCAGGGTCGAGGGCAAAACCGACGTCGCAACCAAATTCAGTGACAGCTTGAGATAGCGCTTCCAGATTCTCAGGCGTAGGCTCCGGGTTTCTTGAGAAAATGCCGTGTGGCTCCTCGTTGATCACAAATACTTCGCAACCCAGCAATTTCAAGAGCTTTGGAACGATAACCCCAGCTGCACCGTTTACGCAATCCACCGCAACTTTGAATGCTCTTTCCTGCAATTTGTCTTTATTGACAAAAGGCAAATCAAGAATCTGATCGATGTGATTCTGAACAGCATGGTCATAAAAAGACTGCTTCCCGAGTCGATCCCAGGTTGCATAGCTAATAGCGCCTTCTTCCGCAATCTCAATAACCTCGCTCATCTGAGACTGTGTCAAAAACATGCCTCTTGGACCAATAAGCTTCAATGCATTCCATTGAACCGGATTGTGACTTGCTGTAATGGCAATTCCACCATGAGCATGGAGATTCTTTGCTGTAATTTCAACGGTTGGGGTGGGCACTAAGCCGACGTCAACAACCTGACACCCGGCAGACATCAGCGCCGATACGACGGCCCCTTTCACGATTGGACCGGAAACACGGGAGTCGGTCCCGACGACTACCTTGCCGCCGTTACACCACGTTCCAAACGCGGCGGCATATCTAGCAACCCGTTCGGGCGTCAAAGACTGCCCAATAACCCCTCGAATGCCTGATACGCTGATCATCAGGTTGTCCGGTGAGCTTTTCTCAGTAGGTCGCGACCGTTCCTGTGCCGAATCTTTGAGAAGTCCCTCGACTTTGGCCCTGACCCGCCCTTTTGTTGGAAGCTTCGTAATCTCCTGCCGACTTGATTTCGCGTGCTCCTTCTTGGTCTCCTTCTTCTTTCGACTCGCCAATTGGGTTCTCCTATTTCTTAATCAGGATCTTGAGGTAATTCAGGGCATCATCAACTGCCTCTGGATTCTTTGCTCCGGCAGTTGCAAGGTGCGGACGGCCCCCGCCCGTTCCTCCGGCCATCTTGGCCACTTCTTTGACAAGATTTCCTGCATGCAGTTTCCTGGAATGAATGAGATCGTCTGTGACAACACAAACCATGGATACCGATCCGTTGACAACGCTGGCGAGCAGGCCCACTCCGGAAACCAGTTTTGACCTGAGAAGGTCGCCAATTTCCTTAA
>JAGQUY010000351.1 GCA_020438245.1 Bacteroidota bacterium | reverse complement strand
CCTCGACCAAAAATCGCTTGGCCGGTTGAAAGAAATTTACGACCGATATGTTGGTTCGTAGCAATAAGGAGATATGGCATGCTGGTTTTAACCACCCCTTCCATTGAGGGAAAAAAAATTGAAACCTACCACGGCTTGGTAGGTGGTGAGGCCATTCTAGGTGCAAACATCATTAAGGATTTCTTTGCGGGAATCCGTGATATCGTCGGAGGCCGTTCGGCTGCCTATGAAGAAGAAATTCGAAAAGCAAAAAGCATTGCTATCCATGAAATGGAGGAACAGGCTCGGTCCATGGGTGCCAATGCGGTTGTTGGTGTCGACATCGACTATGAAACGATCGGTCAGAGCATGCTGATGGTTACCGCATCGGGAACGGCCGTTACCTACCGCTGACCATGTTTACAGGACTCATAGAGGAGCGAGGTAAAGTTCATGCTGTTAAGACCACGGGTGACGCCAGGACGCTTGAGATTCTTGGAGCCAAGACAATTGAAGATGTCAAGATCGATGATAGTATTGCAGTAAATGGCTGCTGTCTAACCGTTGTCGGAATCAACGAAAAGTCTTTTTCTGCCGTGGCAGTGGAAGAAACCCTGCTGAAGACCACTTTGGGAAAACTCAAGGCTGGGGATTCTGTCAATTTGGAGCGTGCCATGCGTTTAAATGACCGTCTGGGCGGTCATATGGTCTTGGGCCACGTGGATGGTGTTGGTAAGATAATTTCCATAGAAGAGCGCTCTCAAAGCTGGTGGATAGGATGTCATATTCCTTCAGAATTGATGAAGTATGTTATACCCGTCGGTTCAATTGCGTTGGATGGGGTAAGCCTGACTGTAGCTGCAATGACAAACGAGTTGATCTATGTTTCTATTATTCCACATACATGGCAAGTGACAACATGGTCGGAACGGCGTCCGGGTGACGCCATCAACGTTGAAGCAGATCTCATTGGGAAGTATATCGAAAGATTGACAACCCATGGGCAAAACGTTTCGACCATCACGGAAGAATGGTTGAAGGAAAAAGGATACTAAATGCAGCGTTTCAGTACAATCGATGAGGCGATCGAGGCATATCGTAAAGGAAGTATCGTAGTTGTGGTGGATGACGAAGATCGTGAGAATGAGGGTGATTTTATCATGGCGGCGGAAAAGGTGACCTCAGAGCACATCAATTTCATGGCCAAGTACGGCCGCGGGCTTATCTGCATGGCCATAACTCCGCACCGTGCCCAGGAGCTTGAGCTCAACATCATGGTTACCAACAACACCGCACTGCATGCAACGCCATTTACAGTTACGGTAGATGCCAAACGTGGGACGACAACGGGTATCTCTGCATCCGACCGGGCAACAACCATTCAGACCATTGTAAATCCTGCAACGACCCCGGATGATCTTGCGAGACCCGGACACATTTTCCCCTTAATTGCGAGAGATGGCGGCGTTTTGGAACGATCGGGGCATACGGAGGCCACGGTCGATCTGGCGAGGCTCGCGGGACTGTATCCCGCCGGAGTCTTGTGTGAAATCATGGATGAAGACGGCAGTATGGCACGTGTACCGAAGTTGATGGCTATTGCGGAAGAATTCGATCTGAAAATAGTCACCATTAAAGATCTCATAGAACATCGAATGCGCAGAGAAAAGTATGTTCGAGTGCTGGCCAGAGATATCGAATTGCCCAGTATCGGTGGCAAGTTTAGTGTCAGTGTTTATGAGAATATTCTCAATGGAGATCAACATCTGGCCGTAACCAAAGGAATTGTGGCGGGGCAGGATCCGGTTCTGGTCCGTGTACATTCACAATGTTTAATGGGAGATGTCTTCGGATCCATGCATTTCAATCAGAATTCCCACGTTATGAGGTGTTTGGAAATTATCCAAAAAGAAGGACGAGGCGTGTTGTTGTACTTGCGCGGCAATGACAGCAGGGGGTTTGGCCTGCATCCTCAAAGTGAGAACGCTTCACTTGACAGCCACCATACTCAGGATACCAGCAAGGATTGGAGAACGCTGGGTATAGGGTCTCAAATATTGGTTGATTTGGGAGTCAGCAAGATTCGATTACTAACGAACACATCGAAGAAATATGTGGGATTGGATGGCTATGGACTTGAAATTACAGAAATTGTACCGATCCCCGCGGAGATGGGCAATCCTGCCTGACTACTTCGTATACCTCTTTTCGACATCCAAGATCTTGTCAACCCGTGCCTGATGTCGACCTCCTGAAAAGTCCGTCAGTAGCCAGATTTTTACGATGTGCTCCGCCAAAACATCTCCAATCATCCGGGCCCC
>JAGQUY010000350.1 GCA_020438245.1 Bacteroidota bacterium | reverse complement strand
TCATGTGTTCGTCGGTTTGGGAATACTCGGTGCGCTCCTTCCGTTGAGGCCAACGACTGTATTCCTTTTATTGGCCGGCACGTGTTACGCCAAGAGCAGTCCGTCCCTTCACGCCTGGTTGCACACCAATCGATATTTCGGCAAATATCTTAAGGCCTATGTCGAAAAACAGGGAACGCCCCTGTCCGTAAAGATTGTTTCACTCACGGTCCTCTGGAGCAGTATCCTGTATACCGTGCTGTTCACCTCGGTTCATGGGGCTATCCGGGTACTCTTGCTGATGATTGCCTTAGGTGTGACAATTCATCTGGTCACGCTGAAGACGTACAAGGGTCCGACGACCGGCTAGTTCGTTGCTTTTGAGAACGCCGTACCCTATATTACTTCCAATCAGACACACCACGACCGAATGCTTTCAAATAGAGAGTTCGTCAAATCCGACCAACCTATTCGCACCAACGGTAGTAACCGCATTTACACCTACAATCAGTACTTGCAGGCCCGGTTTGGTCAGCGGGTACAAAGTGTGACCATCGATGCCGGCTTCACGTGTCCAAACAGGGATGGTACTGTGGCCTCCGGCGGATGTACGTATTGCAGCAATGACAGCTTCAGTCCCGCGTCCCACACGTATCGTCCCAAAGTGTACATTAAACCAACGACGCCCGTCTCCAAGCAAATTGACGACCAGATTGGCTTTTTGGGCAGGCGGTACGGCACGGATAAATTCATAGCCTATTTTCAGGCGTTTAGCAACACCTATGCTCCGGTTGACCAGCTTGAAGCTCTTTACGCAGAGGCTCTGGCAAACCCATCCATCATCGGCCTGACGGTGGGTACCCGTCCTGATTGTGTGGAAGAAGAAAAGCTCGACCTATTTGAACGGCTGGCACGAACTCACTATGTCAGCCTCGAATACGGCTGTGAGTCTATCTACGACACCACCCTCAAGTGGGCGAACAGAGGTCATGACTTTGCCTGTTTCGTGGATGCTGTTGAACGAACATCCGCGCGCGGACTTACGGTAGGAGCGCACTATATGCTCGGATTTCCAACTGAAACCAGGACGGAAATGCTGGCCGCGGCAGAGAAGCTTTCGTCCTTGCCCATCTCCTTTTTGAAACTGCACAATCTCCATATTGTCGATAAGACGGTGCTTGCCCGCCAGTATGCTGCGGAGCCGTTCTCCATCTTTCGTTTGGAGGAGTACGTGAATCTTGTCGCAGATTTCCTGGAACGACTTCGTCCCGATATCTGCATACAACGACTTCACGCAGAAACGCCGGCACCGCTGCGAATTGCTCCCGCGTGGTCAACTACCGGGCAGGAAATGCAGCAGTTGGTTCAAAAGGAATTGGAAAAAAGAAACACACATCAGGGTTGCCGTTTTTGTTTACCCTCGGCGTGATCCTGCTGATAAAACCAGGTCTCTTTCAGAAAAAAGGAGTGACCCATGTTGACTCAGAAATCCATTGAACGTTTGTCCAAAATGGGCAGCAAAACACATTATGTTACCAGCCTTTATCTGAACGTCGATCCGAGCCGGAACCACGGCGGTTACAAAATTGAACTTAAGGATCTGCTCAAGGATAGGCGTCAAGCGCTGGATAGTATGAAGTCTGCCCAGACGATTACCCGTGATCAGGCTCTCTCTCTGGAGAAAGACTTTGCGAGGATAGAAGATTTTGTACAGCACGAGTACGTTAATTCTACTCACAGCAAGGGCCTCGTGATATTCGCCTGCAGTGCGACTCAGTTCTGGGAAATGATTGAGCTTCCCCAACCGGTCACCAGTCACTTGAACGCGGATTACGATCCGTATGTTCGCACGTTGAGCGAATTGTTGTGCGAGCATCGCCACTATGCAGTTGTGTTGGTAGATAGCGCAAAAGCCAAGATCCTCGATGTCAACTTGGGAGTGGTTAAAGAGCACATGAGTCTGTCGGACGAAGTCAGTTCAAAAGTCAAATACGGCGGCATCGACGGCAGTCAGGAAAGAAATATCAATCGTGCCCACGAAGAGATGGTTCAAAAACACCTCCGACGCGTTTCCGGCGAAACCCAATCGCTTTTCGAACAAAATGAAATCATGTGGTTGATTCTGGGCGGCCGTCAGAAGATTCTGACCCAATTTGAAGGTCAACTTCCTCAGACTCTTCGCAAACGAGTAATCGGACATATTGTCGTCGAACCGGACGCTTCCCTTCCTGAAATTCTAATAAAAGCAGATCAAGTGGCACAGCAAGCCGAGTCAAAATATGAACAAGATCTGATCAATCGGCTCCGAGGAGAATCTCATGCGGCCGGTGGACGCGGAATTTTCGGCCTGCAACCGACGTTACAGTCGCTAAGGCGAGGAGGCGTTAACACACTGGTCGTTGCCAAAGGTTTTAAGGCGCCCGGCTTTGTGTGTCACAAATGCTTTTTCATAGGAACGCCGGAGGAAAAAGGCAATCAGGACACCTGTCCGATCTGTGCCGGCAAAGCTCACCCTGTTGACGATGTAATTGAGGAAGCTATAACCTTTGCTTTTATGCAGGGATGCCGTGTTGAAAACACCGCCGAAAACTCGAGACTGAAGATTATGGGTAATGTCGGCGCGCTTCTCCGCTTCTGAACTTTTTGTTCTCGTGTCATAATCTTGACCCAACAAACAGGATCACTATGATCTCGCGTTTACACGTTATCATCTGCATGCTTGCCGCTTCGTCCCTCCATCCACAAGACAAGGACCACGCGGGAAAATTCCAGGCGGTTCAACGGATTTTTAATGCCCGTTGCATCCACTGTCACGGCGGTGAAGAACCTGCAGCACAAATGTCCCTGGAAGCAGGAAGCAGTTACAAGAACTTGGTGAACGTTGCAAGTTCTGAACGTCCGGATTTGCCGCGCATTAATCCGAACGATAGTAAAAAGAGCTATCTATTTCGAAAAATCACGAGAGACAAAAAGAACCTTCCCTTCGAAGAAGATCCAATGCCCCTTGACGCCGGCCCCCTGCCCGCGGAGGAAATGGCGGTTATTGAAGCCTGGATCAATTCGTTCTCTGAAGAGCTCTGGGGATCCGGCTCCAGTGGGGGTGCTCAATCGAGACAAGAATCCGGCGATGCGACCTCCGAGACTTTTCTTGCCACACAACTGATCAACCTGCCGACAACCAGGACATACGGTGCAAGAACGGCCGAATTTAGAATATTGCATCGTTTCTATCAAATGAACGGAGGCGGAGACAATACACTTGGGTCCTTCTTTGGACTCGACAATGGAGCTATTACAAGT
>JAGQUY010000349.1 GCA_020438245.1 Bacteroidota bacterium | reverse complement strand
AAAACTATCCGCGGCGATACACCTACATCTGGATGTAGAGCTCCAACGCGCCGGGAAACCCAAAAAACAGGTGGGGCCTTTCTGACTTTTTGCATACCTTGGAAAACGATGAGTTTCCTTCTAAAGCCTTGGATAGCCGGATTATTACTGCTATGCCCCGTCAGCTGCCGGACTGTCGACCGCGGCGACACCAACATCATGATCTATCAGCTGGATGTTATTCATTACCGAATTCGCATGGATATCGACAATCGAGATCAAAGGATAACCGGAACCACCGATATTCAGTTCCGCGCCCTCAAAAACCTTACACGCCTTGCTTTCAACTTCGAGGGCCTTCAGATTGACTCTTGCCGTATGGATAACCGGGAAGTCCAGTTCAATCGCAAAGAGGGGTTTTTGTGGGTCGTTCCGGGAAATCAAGTACAGGCAGGCAGTCATCATATCGTCACCGTGAAATACTCGGGTATTCCGTCGGATGGTCTGATCATCGGCCAAAATAAGTACGGCCATTTCTCGGCATTCAGCGACAATTGGGCAAATCGGGCAAGACACTGGTTTCCGTCGATCGATCACCCGTCTGACAAAGCCAGCGTTTCGTTTGAGATAACCGTTCCCGCCGGCTACGAAGTCGTCGCAAATGGAAATACGACCAAGACTACAACCCTTGGCGGGCGCTCTACTTACTTTCTTGAAGAGATAAACCCGATACCCACGTATTGCATGGTCGTTGGAGTGTGCGATTTCTCGATCCACCCAGAAGTGACTCCGACCGACGTTCCCCTCACGTACTACACCTTTCCGGAAGATAGTCTCCAGGCGGTTCTGGGTTTTGCACGCTCGGTGGACATGGTCCAATTTTACGACAGTCTTGTCGGGCCCTATCCATATTCAAAACTTGCCCTGGTGCAGTCATCTACCAGGTTCGGCGGGATGGAGAATGCATCCGCCATTTTCTTTCCCGAAGACAGCCCTTTGTTTGCCGTCGGTGACGCAGGAGAGGTCACCCTGGCGCACGAGATTGCCCATCAGTGGTTTGGAGATGCAATAACCCAATCCGATTGGTCGGAGTTGTGGCTCAGCGAAGGTTTCGCCACCTATTTTTCTTTCTTGTACTTTGAAGCAAAGGATGGAACCGCTCGTTTTGACGAGCTGTTGACCGCCGCGCGAAACCGTTATGAGAAACAGTCTTCAAAGTCGAGGCCCGTTATCGACACGGGGTATGCAGCGCTTGCGGACTTATTGAATGTGGAGAACTATCAAAAAGGGGCATTGTTTCTGCATGCATTGCGGATACGAATCGGTGATGAGGCTTGGTTCAGCGGTATTCGCCGGTACTACAAAGGATTCAAACACGGTAACGCCACAACTGCCGACTTTGAACAGATCATGTCAGAAGCATCTGATACTGATCTCAAACCGTTTTTTGATCGATGGTTGACGAAGCCGGGTATCCCCGAATAGCCTATTATCGCCCGGGGTGAAATGGACTTGGGTACTTGTTGATAAGAAAAGGGACGCATGATCTGCGTCCCTTTTGTTTATGCCAAATCAAATTAGTTGGCCGATAAATACAGTTTCGCGGAGCCCTTCTTAATCGTCATACCATCCAGATGTCCCATCTTTTTTCCATCAGCTGACACCAGGTGGATGTGCACGTAACTGTCGTGATGGGTGAACACTCCTTGATGTTTCGTTGAAAAAAAACCGATCAGCTCGACGTCCTCGTTTTCCAACCTGTACGATTGCTGGCCCTTATGCGCCTCTTCACGAGAGTGGACGGTACTGCCTTTCGCCAGATTTACAATATGAATGTCGCCTTCCTTTAACTGTGCGGTCAGACGGAATACGAACGGTCTCTCGTGGTCCCGGGTAGATTCGTCAAGAAATGTACTGAGACCATCCAGCGTCTGAACATCCTCGGGCAGGGTCTTTTCCATCCACTGCTCCACCCTAGCATACACGAAGAACGGAGCTTTCACAGCTGGGCTTTCCTCGATTTTTATCGACCCGTCCGATGCCACCGTGGAAACCAGTGTTTTTCCGCCATCGATCAGGATCTCACCGGTCAGATATTCAACGGGACCAAGGCCGAACAAATGTTCCCGGTTGGGAATCGTATCCAGCCTGATTACGCCGGACAATTGATTCTTGTGCATAACATCGCTCATTGCTCCGACGACTTTCACTTGTCCGGAAGCGGCGACAGATGTCAACTTCATCCCGCAGACCGGACAGGTACCGGACTCCTCATAAAATTTGTCCCCTTCACATTTCATTGGACATTGGTATGTTGCCGGAGATTGAGATTTTGAAATACATGAAAGGCTCAGCAAAAGGAGCCCTGCTAACAATAATATGGTTTTCATCAGTTTGATCCTTGGTTTGGCCGGCTGCATCTCGAAGTAGGCAGATTGCAAGATGCCGGCAGGTTCATATTGACTCCACAGGGATGTTCAAACCTTTTTCGATTTGAACACGATGGACAGCGTTCAACATTACTGAGAAACGATGTGGTGTGGAATCAGACTATTTTAGGAGGAACCCAGGCCTCATAAAATCCTCGGGAGAGACCGGTTGCCAGGTAGACAACGTTTTGTTCTTCAAGGGAAAGGAAGTTAGGGTTTGCAACCGGAGTGGAAGGAATCACAACATGCGTTTTGGGACACCCGAAAAAGGGTGTGCATTTCTTTGAAGAGCCTTGATCGGTCCCCGAAGGATACCTCTTCTGACATGGATGGGAATTGGCTGCAACCGCGTGCCTTTGGCTACGGGTATTTGAACCAATCATCGCCGGAAAAAGTGCCAAGAATGCAATATAGAGACCTAACGTTGGAGCGAAGAGGTTCATTGTAGCGGAACCATGTTTGTTTCTTTCATCAGATGGGTCTACGAGCCGGTCAGGCACGATGTTTCATTGTCACACGTGTGGCTGCACGCGGACTCCTGGATGGAAAATAGAAAAAGCCTCAAGCAGATGCTCAAGGCTTTCTTCAAAGTGGGCAATACTGGATTCGAACCAGTGACCTTTCGCGTGTGAAGCGAACGCTCTGAACCAACTGAGCTAATTGCCCGTCAAAGACGCGCCAATTTATACGACCACCTGTGATTGTGCAAGAACATTTTCGAGTCAGCAACCCTCTTAACCAACATCCTCAAGGGATTCAAACCGCGCATCGCCCCAAAGATTTTCCAAATCATAAAAAACCCGGGCATCCCTCTGAAATACATGGGCAATAACATCTACATAATCCAGCAGTACCCACTTGAGCGACTGATAACCTTCTTTGTGGTGCACTCGGGCCCCCTCCAGATGTAATTGGTCTTCAACGTGGTCGGCAATGGCCTTGGCATGCATGTCGGAAGTCGCCGTGCAAATCACAAAATAATCCGTCACGCTGGTCAATCCTTCCAAATCAGCCACCACAACGTCTTCCGCTTTCTTTTCAAACATCGCTGCAGAGATTCGGCGTGCCAGTTTCTCCGCCTCACTTGATGGCAAAGCAGGGGCTGCTACAGGGACTTTCTCCTCCTCATATTTCTTCAATTCCTGTTCGATTTCAACACTGCTGAGGGACTCCACATCGCTCGCAAAATCTGCCACTCGCCGTCCGGCCGCTTTTGGCGTGACCCGTCGTCCTGGTTTGACCGATTTCCTGGTAGCCGGTGTTTTCTTCTTTGCGCTTTTGGCGGTGGAGGCTTTTTTTGCAACGGTACGCTTGGTTGGCTTTGTTTTCCTGGGAGCTGCTGAAGATCGCTTCTTCTTGACCGCACTCCCCGATGACTGTTTTGTACGCACGGCTGCTTTCTTCGTCACCTGTTTCTTTGTTGTTTTTTTTGCGGTCTTTCTGATTGCCACGAATCCTCCTTCTTCTTTGCCGCGTCAATATACCCGCCGACAATGCCAAAATCAACAGATCGAAAGTTTTTCATGATATCCGAATTCGTTCACGCGCTTGCAGGAAAACCGCCGTTTTACGATCTGTTGACTTTTTATTTATTTTTCTCCACCTTCGTGCCATACTCATCAACCGTCACCCATCTTTGATATTGTTTTTTTCGAGGTTTTTACTTGGATTACACACCCGGATCGTTTCGTTTCGAGCTTCTCGGTCAACCGTCTGTCCATGAATCGGTTTTTGTTGCTGCAACTGCAACGCTGGTGGGCGATATCACCGTAGCAGAAAACTGCGGTATTTGGTTTGGAGCCGTGATCCGCTCGGATATGGCGCCGGTAAAAATAGGAAGAAACTGCAATATTCAGGACAATGCGGTGGTTCACGTCGACTTTGGCTATCCGACCACCATTGGCGACAATGTATCGGTGGGTCATAGCGCAATAGTCCATGGTGCGAACATTGGCAGCAACTGTATTATTGGCATGCATTCAACGATTATGAATGGCGCCCGGATTGGAGAAAATTGCTTGGTCGCAGCCGGCGCCATTGTGATGCAGGGACAGGTCATCCCACCCAATTCCGTTGTAATGGGCGTTCCAGCCAAAG
>JAGQUY010000348.1 GCA_020438245.1 Bacteroidota bacterium | reverse complement strand
AGCTGAACCCGCTTCGGTGTCGTCATACGAAAGCACCATTCCGAACTTGTAGGATGAACTTCCTCCTCCTCCACCGCCTCCTACGGGATTGGCCACCCCGGATTTGAGTGTTACTGTGGCTCCATTGGAGGAGAATCCTGCCTGAAGGCGAAGACCGTCTCTGGCTTCAATCGTCACATTGGAGCCTGCATTCACGGTAATATCCTTCATGAAGAGGCTGTCCCCGCCGTTGGTATAGGTCCCTGAAAGGGTTTGGTTCTGCAGAGTGACAATTCCTCCGGCTCCGGGATTGATGTCGTTGATCTTCTTGAGCCAGTCTCTCACGGTATATTCGTAATTCACGGTTTCAATGCCGGCGCCGAGTTTGGTCTGCTTGACTTTTCCCCCATGGTCGTTGTCGTAGTCGTATACCGCTTCCAGACTTGCTGTCGCCCGGTTGTTGGTCGTAGAAGAGAACACGCTGTCCAGTCTGCTCAAGTTATCATACCTGAACCACTGATAAAATTTATCGGATTGACCATCCTGGTACATAGTCTTGAGTACACGCCCGGAGGCATCGTAATAGTATTGGAATTTCTTTGCCGCGGCAAGTTCGGGTATGTACACCCATCGTTTGGTCACCCGTCCGTACACGTCGTAGACGAACGCTTCTTCAGACCAGGTATTGGTGTTCGGATCGAGAATCTTGGTCCTGGTGAGACGGGTTTTTGGTTTGGTTCCGGCGGTGTCGCTGTTTACGTTGATCTGCCAGGTTCCGGTGTAGTTGTCGTATTTATTCACCACGACCGGAACGATGTTCGTCGTCGGGAAGGACGAGCTTCCATACATTCCTGAGACGGTGGCGACAATTATCGAGTCGACTACCGTGTGACTTGTTATAACTTGAATGGAATCCTCCTCGCAGTTCAGGGGAATGGCATCACTGCCTCCGGCCGGTTTGGAGTCTTTGTAACTCTTGGGCTCGAAACAATACATGGTGTCCCGGTAGGTCGTGTCGTACTCCAAATGGACAATCGTGTCACTCAAAAGCGTAAAACTCTGACTCATTTGACGAAGGTAGTCCTTCGCGTGGTTGGTAAGCACTTCTCCCTGTTCGATGGTACGACCCAGGCCGTCATACTTATAATACGTCCAGTAGCTTCGTTGCCCCTGGATTGTATAGTTGGAGCGGTGGTTTTCGTCCTGAACGAACCGCAATCTGCCGAATACGTCATAAACATAGTATGTGATTCCTTCGTCCGGCGATTGCTTTTGAACCAAACGGCTCCTCTTGTCATACCAATAGGTCGTGGAATATTTCGCCGTGTCGATAACGGTGGCCACCGCATCCAGTTTTAGCCGTATCTGGCTTTGGGTGCATCCGCTGCCGGTTTGGGTCAACGTCTGCCTTCTCACTTCGATCTTCCAATCGTTCTCCTGGAGTTGGACGGTGGCGTTGCTGGAACCGATCGTAACCCACGCCCCTGTTCCGCTTGCCTGAGAGATTCTATATTGAAGGTTAAGATTGTATCCGCAGTTGCCCGAGGCCACATAATGTGAAATATTGACAGTTGCCGACAACGTGCCGTTTGGCTTTACAAACCTGAGCATCGGGTGGTTGGGATCGTTCTCGGGTGCAAGTCCTTCAAACCCTCCGGCAGCCCAGCTCTCCTCTTTCGCGTTCATTGCCTGTCCTTTTTCTAACGCAGAGGCGCCGTCATTGTACGTCCCATACGGCATCAAACTGTCGATATGAACCTCATAGGTGGCCGGGTTCTTTACTCCCAAAGGAGGTGTCGAGCGCGTCAGGTTGCCCAGAATATCATACTCAAATATCGTGGTCAGATCTTCGGGACCGCTCGCCATCTTGCTCACTTGACGTATCTTACGCCCCAGATTGTCGACGTAGACCTGTTGGGTCTGCCCGTCTTCGTCCGTCGATTGGGTTACGCTGGCTTTCAGGTTTGCATCCACAAAATAATCGGCTCCAACGGCGCGCGCCGGATTGTGATATACCGTGCCATACGGCATGCTGAAACGTATGCGGCCTGCCGTGGAGTTTTCATATCCGTATCGTTCGAATGTTGAATCGACGTTGGAGAAAGTCCCCAGATACTGTGTATAGGTAACATCCTTGAAGTTTAGACTGTCTGATGCAGAAATCATCTGTGCTTTGCCGGATACCAGCAAGCGTCCCCGGGAATCGTAGAACTTGCGTCCGATAAGGATATTGCCGTTCACCTCACTTAAAGTCTGAGTTTGAATATCCTGGGCCCATCCGTTGAAGTAACCGATTGCATTTAATGCGGTGCCGTTGGGCAGTTCATTCTGAGCAAGCCCGGTGATTTGAGGGTTTTCCAGTCCATTGGGAAAGGACTTGGTTCGGACATAGTTTATGCCCGTCGTCTGCGCGAATACCAGACCGCCGGTCAGCAAAAGAAGAGCTACTGTCTGTTTCATCATGTGCATATCAATTACCGCCGTCCCAATTGATTGACGATTGGTTTTTGAAGTTGTACTCGTAGGTTTTCAACGTCAGATTGTTCGGGTCAACGACCTTTTTCAACCGGCCAAGACCGTCGTAGAAATAGCTGGTCTTCATCCCGTTTTCATCTTCAATAACAGTGGGCTGGTAGTTCAGGTTGTAGGTATATTTTTTCGTGTAGGTAACGCCGTCGACCGTCGTCGAGGTCTTGGTCAATCTTGATCCTTTGTAAGCGGCATCCCAGGTAAAATATGTCACAATGCCATGCGCATCGCTCATCGCAAGCGGGTTTCCGTAATTGTCGTATTGTAGAACTTTTTTCGTAGTGATCATTTCAGATATCCCGTATGCATCGTCCATGACCCCATTGTCGTTCACATCATTCCACTCATCGATATTCTCGATGTAGTAGTTGTTTACGCCATATTTAGCCCATGAAGCGGCGACATGACTCAGCAGAATCTGATTCTGATTGTCAAACCCTATTCTCTTAATCCGTTTCGTCCAAAGTTGCGAGACCATGTGTTTGGCCATCATCCCGTTACCCGCGGGCGTTCCGGATGCATAGGCCCGCCAGTATTCCGTTCGCACGTTATGCCCCGGAAATTTCACCGTTTCCTCAGACAGTTGGTTATAGCCGTCATACGCGTAGTTATGCGTCAGGATTTGTGCTTGGAACGGCCCGCCGGGATTATTCAAATCTTTCTCATACTGATAGGTTGAATCGGTAATCTTGCTGATCTTATAGGCGTTTAACAGGCGTTTACCACCGGCGTAGTAGAACACCATCCCCGTCGGAAACCCATTTACCACTTCATGATAGCCTGAATACTCCAGCTGGAAATTCCAGATATTCACTGCACGCGAACGTAACAGTCCCTGGTCGTCAAAACCGGTGTTTACAAGCGTCTTTCCGCGAAGGGCGCTATTGCTTTGTGCCAGAATGAAGTTCTTTTGCGTGTATTGTTTATCATAGCTTGCCGGATTGGATTCGACCGAGGAATACACAGTTTCTGAACGTGAACCGTCTTGGTTCATCGTTATCACGCTCGAGTACTCGACGTCAGACCCATTGTATCCAAATAGAAAACTCCGAAAATTGTTAACGCCGGTGTGTGAATTGGAGTTTCTCAGGAAGTTTATCGGAAGTCCCGGCAAATGCCCTCCCGTGTAGGCATACATTGTAACCCGACTGGATTGGGTGATCGGGTCGTATTCTCCAATGCGATTAACTCGAAGACCCAGTTCGTCCGGGGCAAGGTTTTGAGACCATGTGCTGCTTGGCGTCCCGACGGTGGACGTATCTAAATGATGATTGTAGACCCAATGCCCGTTTTGATAGATAGAATCCTTCCAGGCAATAACTGTGGATAGGATGGTCACGGGATTCTGTGCCAAATCCTGGGCAAGATTGCAACTGTCCTTTTCGTAGTGGATTGTATCTATCGCGCCGGTAGGATATTCGATCGTTCGAAGAGACCACGCAGCGGCACCGTGCGTATTCCTGATAGAGGGAGAATAGCCGCTCAGTTCTGAATCCGTCGCATACAAGTATCCCATTCTTCCGGTCCTTGCGCGATGGTAGTTTTCCAGCAGTACGTAGCTGGAATGACGGGCGATGCCTTGGATCGGTCCGAGTCCGTTTTGATCCAACCCATCCACCATGTAGGGCGGATTGAATCCGTCGATTTCATCGGTGTACTTAAACCGATAGAAATAACCGATGGTAGAATCCGCAATCATGATCTCCTTCAGCGTCGTCTTCCCGATACCGACCAGCGACTGAGAACCCGATCCGGTTGGAACACTGGTTAGAATGCCGGTAGTCAGCGTCTGTCCCCCCAGCGTAATGCCGTAGCGGCATAATTCAGAGCCTTGGGCAGCATAGTTGAACTTGACATATGAAACCCGAGCTCTGGGTGAACGTTGGTAAAGCGTGATGCTGTCCAGCCTTAGAGGCTTGATGAATGTCCCTGAAAGGCTCGTTGGGCTGGCAGTATAGTCACCAATGATTCCGCTCTTGTTGCTGCCTCCATAGGGTGATGCCGGATAAGGTGACAAAAAGCTGATATCAAGTCTAGGAGAGACGCCGAAGTCCGCCTCATGGGTGGGCGTAATAACACGCCAGAGATACGCCGTTTGGGTGAGCAAGCCAAAAGGGTCTTTACTGTTGGATTCCTGGGCAGTCTGCCTGTCAAAATACAGTGGACGTATATTTCTGACTTGGGCACTGTTTCCGTTGTACGGATAGTTGTATTCGAAGCGAACCCAACTGCCCGTATTCTCATCGATAAGCATATCGCCGGTTGGATATTGATATGATGCATACGCGTTTGGACCGATAATGGCCGTCAGCTGCCAACTGGATACATATTCCACGATGAATCTGGGGTCAAAATGAACGGAGCCGCCAAATTCGGCGACGCCCCCGTGCATGATCATTTCAGATCTCAAAGGAAGCGAAAATATATATCTCGTCCCGTCTGGCCCCGTCACATAGATGTAACCAATGTCAATGTAGTCGTTGGTCGTCGAGCTGGGAGTGACTTCAGAAATGAGACGCGTGAACGTGCGCATTCCAAACTGAACTATGAATCCATGATTCTCTTCAAAAACGTAGTCAGCAATGCTGTCTCCGTTGACATTTACCGGAACTACGAGCCCTGAAACCGCTCCCGGAATGTTGACGAGGAAGTAATCAAAATCATCCTGAATGGGTCGATTGTAAGACATCGTTGCTGAAGGAGGATAGTGCACAATGGCGCCATTTTCCGTTATGTAACCATTGGCCTGAGAAATCACGCACCTGCTGATATTGTCCGGAATCCCATTGATAACCCGGGTAACACTGCCGGGATTCACATTCCATCCCAATCCCGCCCAGCTGGCACGTGCGTCGGTTGTTATGCCGGACTTGTAATTGGCGGATATCGGATAATCCATTCCTCTGCCAGGGACAGTCATCAGTGGTATGCTCGCGGAATAGTCGCCGTGATTGTCCACCGAGCCTGCACTCTGAAACTTGAACGTATAGGCTTCTGCAGGCAGCACACTCGTGGCACGGATTCCGTCCTCCGGAGAACTGGTTTGCGCCGGGAGTCTTGAAGCCAAAAGCAAAACCAGTCCTGCAATGATCAGCCAGAGTATGGCCGAGCTTGCCGCCAGAGTCTTTTTTTCTCTATTCACCGATGTATTCACTTTTTCAATTCCTTGCGCATTTTTTGAATTTCTTTTCGTAATGCATCGATCTGTTTCTGCTGCTCCTCCTTGTTCTTACCCTGTTCAATCAGATACAGCGTCAGCTCTTCAATCTTCTGCAGCAGCTTGGCCTGCATGTCGATTACTCCGACGCCGTTTTCTATGACTTCCTTTTCAGATGGCATGTCGGGAAGGTGGCCATTTTTCGTGATGAAATTCTGGACCTGATGCAGGGTTCGCAGGCTGTATCCCGGCTCGAAAACGAAATCAGACCAGCCGGAAGTGGTGAGGTAGAGCTCTTTTGCCTTGATGTTTCCGTTAACAGCAAGGCTGTAATTTCCCTGATCAGTTGTGCTGCCAATAACTACGTGCCCACCGTTGAAGAATGTAAGTCCATTGGCACTAAATCTGATTTTCTCGGAATCGTTATTGTACACGCTTAGAAGGCCGAATCCTTTTGAGGATGAGCTCGAGCCGTTTGAATAAATTCGGACGCCTGTCCACATACCCGGACCAGACCCAAACCGGTAGTAGAACGACCCACCCCAATTGGTGATGTCGTTATAAAGCTCTTCTGTCCCCCCAAACCCTTTTGTCCATATATCAATATTTGCATTATTGTGGGTGCCATCGCCGGTTGAATAGAATCTTATGGGAGCTGTTCCGGTACCGTTCCAGACGCGGAGTATTCCCTGATATAGATCAAGTCTGTTGGACGGTGATTGCGTCCCAATTCCGATATTGCCTGTTGACAAATTAATCGACATTCCGAGAGTCCCCGAGGACCAGTTTGCGACGCGTAAGATGTTGTCTGAGCTGGTCCATAGGCCCGCATCAACTGTTCCCCCGGTTATTCTCAGTTGACCTCCGGTGTAACCAGCAACAATTGAACCTCCACGCACATCCAGCTTCGCAACTGGACTACTCGTACCTATTCCAACATTTCCATCGTTATAATAAGCTGACGATCCATTTAGACTCCACACACCTGTTCCGCCGCCCTCACCCGGTGGTAGCAATTCCATATTCGGTCCCTTCCCGTTTCCTGATCCTGTATTACCAATCGGCTCTAAATCCCCTGTGCTTCCTCCGACTACCTGTCCGGTATAGGTGAGCCGTCCTCTCACTTCCAAATCTCCATCTATGACGACCTTCTTTGGCTGCAAGGTGATGAGTCTGCTGAATGCACCTCCAAAGGGATT
>JAGQUY010000347.1:2038-4554 GCA_020438245.1 Bacteroidota bacterium | reverse complement strand
CCGGGACAGCATTGCCCTTGGAAAAACGCGAATCTATGTGGACTCGTTGCATTCAGAAAACAAACGTATGGCCAAAAGCACAGGTGCAATCTTTCTGGCACGATGCGGAACTGCCACTGATCTGGCAGAATCCTGGTCTGCTGAACCGCTTTCAGATCCCAATCTGACCGCGTCCGAAGAAATCGAATATCGCAAGAACCGAGGGTTCGTGCTCGCTGCTCTCGGAAAGAACGGCGAGGCGCTGGATATGCTTCGTTCGATCGCCGATGTGATGGATCCCTGGAACCCTATCGATTTGCTGACGTACGGTGCCCTGCTGGAGTCTGTTTCGAAAAATCGAGATGCACTTGACCTCTATGCAACGGGCATGCTGGCGGAAGAAGGGGAGAAAATCAAAGCAGCCTTCCTGTCCGCCTATACGAAGGAGTTCGGCTCTTCCAAAGGAGCGCGCGCTTTCCTCGAAGGCCGGCGGGAAGCACTCGAAAACTTTCAGCCGCCTCATCGCAAACCCGGTAAATCATCAAAGGTAGTACTCGCCGAACTGTTCACAGGCGCCGAATGCGGTCCCTGCGTAAGCGCAGACCTGGCGTTTGATGCCCTGGCGGAATACTACGAACGCACCGAGGTTGCGATCCTGGAATACCATCTGCACATCCCCCGCCCCGATCCCATGACGAACAATGACGGGTGGAATCGATACCAATACTACGGCGGCAATTTCGGAACGCCTACTATCATCGTTGACGGAATCGACCAAACGATCGGCGGCGGACCGAAATTCGTCAAGCGGAACCGCTTCTTCTTTTTCGACCGGATGATTCAGCGTCATACGACGGAAAATCCGACCTTTACGATGTCCGTACAAACTGAGGTCAAGGAAGACGTTATTGAAGCCACGGCGGTGATCAAATCGGTCGCCTCCCGGCCCCTTATGGTCAACATGGCATTGGCCGAGAAAACCGTCGAATACAAGGGCGGCAACGGAATCTTCAAACACCGGTTCGTGGTTCGCGCCGTTTCCGACAGTGGACTGGCACAGGCGGAAAGCATCGGTCCCGCATCGACAGTGACCAAGCAATTCAACCTTTCGGATATTGCAAGTCAAGTCAACGATCAAATTGAAAAACCACATGAACAGATCTCGTGGGGGTCACGCAAAAGTGTGAAACCGGATTGGAAGAATCCCCCTCCGACATTTGACAAGAACAACCTGGTTTTGGTAGTATGGCTGCAGGATCCTGAAACCAAAAAGATCGTCCAGGCCGCTTACCGTGATCTGCAGTGAAAAGACCACGGAATCATTAAACGGGAGATGACGGATGGCAAGAAAAATTCGTACTCATTTGATGTTCGATGGAACGGCCGATGAGGCAATGCGTTTCTATGTGGGATTGTTCCCGGAATCCGATATTCTGGATGTGGCGTACTACAAGGACGGAGAAAATAGGGGCAAGGTAGCACAAGCCTCCTTTACGTTGAATGGCAGGGAGTTCATTTGCATCGATACGCCGGTCAAGCATAATTTCACGTTCACTCCGGCCACCTCCATTTTTGTCGACTGTGAATCCATGCAAGAGCTCGAAAGAGTTTTTGGAGCGCTGTCCAAAGGCGGGCAAGTGCTGATGCCTCTCGACGATTATGGATTCAGCCGGAAATTTGGATGGATAAGTGATCGTTTTGGCGTTTCATGGCAGGTTAATCTCCCCCATGAACAGGCATGAGGCAGTACTTGCAAGCGGCTTTCACTGGAATTTATATGGTTTTATCAATCTTTTCCTGACCTCAGGATAAACAGAGGAAGCGTAGCGAGAACAAGTGAATGCCGGGTTGGGTGACCTACTTTACTGATTTTTCTCCAACAACTGATTTACATTTCCTTCTATAATCAACGACAGATTCCGGGTGATTTTCTCGCCCGGCCAATTCCACCATGCCACGGATTCCAGAATCGAGATCTCCTCATCGGAGTACCTCTTTCGAAGAACCTTCGCCGGATTTCCCCCGGCAACACAGTAGGCCGGAATATCACCCACGACAACCGAACGTGATGCAACGATTGCCCCGTTTCCGATATGGACGCCGGGCATGATCAGTGCATCGTAGCCAAGCCAGACATCGTTTCCGATGACCGTATCTCCCTTGTATGGCAAATCGTTCATGGGTATAGTTTCCCATCCGTTTCCGAAAATCTGGAACGGGTACGTGGATATACCGGACATTTTATGATTGGCACCGTTCATAATGAATTTCACATCCCGTGCAATGGCGCAGAATTTTCCAATGATCAATTTGTCTCCAATGAATGGAAAATGATATAGCACATTCCGCTCAAAATTTTCCGAATCTTCCGGATCGTCGTAGTACGTGTACTCGCCAACAATGATGTTGGGATTCTTGACGGTATTTTTGATGAAGCAAACCTGTGGAAATCCGTCCATTGGGTGTTTTATTTTGGGACTTGGGCCGTTCATGTAACCTCCGGTGGCTGTTAAAGCATTACAATACAAATTTAGACT
>JAGQUY010000347.1:0-1910 GCA_020438245.1 Bacteroidota bacterium | reverse complement strand
GACCCCACATCTGTGTTTTTAACTTGTCACAAACTTGGGAGAAAATGATGAGACGTATCGGATGGTTTTCCGCAGGGACCGGTTTCTGTATTCTTCTTGGCGCAAATATCTCACTGCAGGCTCAAAATTCTGCTTTCGAAGTTCCCACAACGAATACCCATGCAGTCATTCATCAGAAGGTAGCTGCCACGGATATTGAGATATCGTACAATCGACCCTGCGTGAAGGGTCGAACCATTTTCGGTACATTGGTTCCCTTTGGAAAAGTATGGCGCACCGGTTCCGACGCCGCCACCAGCATTTCCTTCAGCACACCGGTAACTGTTGAGGGAAAACCGATTTCAGCAGGCACGTACGAAGTATTCTCAGTTCCCGGCGATAAAGAATGGACTGTGATTCTTCACGAGAATCGGTCACAATGGGGGTCATATGCCTATGACGCCACGCATGATGTTGCTCGTTTTATTGTCAAGCCGGTTTCATTACACGACCGGGTTGAGACTTTTACCATCAGCATCGACGACATCGCTACAAATGCAGCGACCTTGAACATTTCGTGGGACAAGACCCGTGTTCCGGTTCGTTTTACAATCGATGTCCAAAAGACCGTTGTACCCCAACTGGAAGAAGCTCTCAAAAAGGATGGTCGTCGGCCTTATTTTCGTGCTGCGATGTTCTACTTTGAAAACAATCTGGATATCGATCGTGCCGCAGAACTGATGAAGCTGGCTGTGGATGAAAACCCCAACCACATTGGAATGCTGTATCGGCTGGCTTTGATACTGGAGCGTAAAGGGGATATGAAGGGTGCAAGAGAAGCCGCTCAACGATCGCTTGCAGGAGCGGCAACGGCCTCCACTGAACTTCGGGAAGAGTATACCAAACTTAACACCCAACTCCTCAAACGACTCAATAATTGACAGGACGTTGGAAATTTCTCGAATAATAAAAACGCCTGATAAACAATAAAACATCGTATCGAATTGAATAGACGACGGCACAGTCCGCGTTTCAATGACTCTATGTCATCGCCGAATCTATCCTGCTTGCAGACATTGACTTTTGCTCACCGGTATACGTAGTTTGATCTCTAATCACTCTCACGGCATGTAAACCTCTCCATCGAAAGGAATCTTCACCGAGTATTCCGAACACCGCCTGGAAAGAGTTTGCAGCGCGTTCTTCGACGTAATGTTGATAAAATTTGGCGCTTAAGGGCGCCACTGAGGAGCTCGACATGAACAAAGTATTGACCGTCTTGTTACTATTCGTTGCAAGTTGCAACAGTACAACAAACAAGGATACCGGACGAGAAAAAGAACATTCTACCGTCTCAGAAGCGTCACTTAATGATACGACGCCAAGGGTCACAGGGATTGGTGGAATTTTCTTTTTTTCCGAAAACCAGCAGCAAACGAAAGAATGGTACGGCACCAATCTGGGCCTTGAAATAACCGACTACGGATCGGTATTTGAGTTCAGAAACGCGAACAGGCCGGAGGAGTCTAATTTTCTTCAGTGGAGTCCGTTCAAGAAAGGAAGTACGTATTTTGCACCCTCCACCAAGGAGTTTATGATCAACTACCGGGTAAATAACCTGGAAGGCTTGCTTGAAAAACTCAAGGCAAACGGAGTGACCATAGTGGACACCATTGAGTCTTACAGCTACGGAAAGTTTCTTCACATTATGGATCCGGACGGCACCAAAATTGAACTGTGGGAGCCGGTGGACAGTGTGTTTGCAAAATTTGGCAGCAAGACGACTAAATAGGCTTGGTTTCAAGAATTTGGGAAGGTGCGGTATAGTTCCGTTATGCACGGCGACCAAATGCTTTGTCGAAAAAGTCGAAGACATAATATTTTTTGGATCCTATTTAAAGGTGTACCGATAGTTCATCCAGACGGCGCTG
>JAGQUY010000346.1 GCA_020438245.1 Bacteroidota bacterium | reverse complement strand
TTTACGATCGCCGCATGTAGGAACTCCCGAAGTGCTTCCGCATCTACCGTCCGGCATCGTTCCCGATGGACGACTCGAGCGGTTTCGAGAACGTTGTTGACACGTTGTTTTGTTTTCGCTGAAATGTACAGCTTTGGAAGGTAGGTGGTTGAGCCGAGGGACTTGTCCAGATAAGCAGAGTAGTCCAGATACGTTCGATCTGTTTTTTCCACCAGGTCCCACTTGTTGATTACCAACACGATGCCCTTCTTGAAGGTCCGAGCCTCTTCAAGAATCTTGATATCCTGAGCTGCCAACCCTTCGAGAGATTCTATGAGCAAAATGGCAACATCACATTCCTGTATCGTATTGAGGGTTCGTAGCGTAGAATAGAACTCCAGGTTTTCTCTCACCTTGGTTTTTCTTCTCAGGCCGGCCGTGTCAATCAATTTGAATTTGCTTCCGTCATACGTGAAGTCGGTGTCAATGGCATCCCGAGTAGTTCCCGGAATGCCGGAAACAATGTGCTTGTTTTTTCCAATGATGGCGTTGACCAGACTTGATTTACCTACATTGGGCCGACCCACGATGGCCAAGCGGATAATGTCATCCTCAGCCGGTCGGACCTCAGATGGTACTTCACCTAGCTCACTGAATATTTCATCGAGTAAATCTCCGATGGAAAGGCTATTGAGCGCCGAAATGGGATGGGGAGTCTTGCCCAATTTGTAAAAAGACTTATTGGATTGAACATCCAATGATATCCGTTCGTTATCCACTTTGTTTGCCACTACAAGATACGGTTTGTTTGATTTCTTGAGAGCCGTGGAAATCTGCAATTCAACCTCAGTCAGCGGGGTCCCCGCATCGAGCAAAAGGAGCACCAAGTCGGACTCTTCGATGGCAACGTCGGCTTGTTCGCGAATTGCCACAGATATTTCGTCGTGATGCTCCGGCATGTAGCCACCCGTGTCAATCAGAACGAAAGAGCGACCGTTCCACTCAGTGATCTCATAGTGCCGGTCGCGAGTTACGCCCGGAGTCCCATCCACAATGGCGTCCCGTTTTCCAACCAGGCGATTGAACAGGGTGGATTTTCCGACGTTTGGGCGCCCGATAATGGCGACAACCGGCATTCGAGTCATGTGAATCTTTCCGATACCTTGAATATGATGAACGAATTCAATATGATAGTTAGAATAGGGTTGTCATTCAAGCTTCATCTCTTCTGCGAACGGCAATGGTCGACGAAATTCAACTCAGAAATATCCGTATATTTGACGATCGGCGTTTTGATTTCCGGCAGGATCTAACCGACGTATCTCTTGGCAATGTGGGGGGTAAGTCTACCTTGCTGGACGCAGTACGGTGTGTTCTTGGGATGAGAAATGCCCCGACCGTCGCGCTGGTCTCGGGCGACCCATCAGAAATTGTCTTGAAGGCACGGTTCGGCGGCCAGAGTTGGACTCTTTTCAGGTCTTTTGATGCCATGAAGACACTGCGTTGGTCTGCAACGTCCGGAGTTGGCTCCTTTGATTTAAAAGAAGCCAACCAACTGGAGGAATGGCGTTCTATCGTCTTGGACGATATGGCGTTGCCAAACTATGGCGAAGCGTTTTCTTCGGCGTTTGTCCATGAGCACTTTGACCGTCTTCTTGATTTGAGCATAAGGGCATCCGCCCCAAGTCAGCTCGTAAATGAGATCATTCAATTGGTTCATCCCGATTTGTTGTTTCATCTGGCGGCCATCGGAGATGATATTCGTGGCAGGGCGGCTGAACAATTGCAATCCGTCAAGCAACGAGCTGTGACTGAGAGGGCGGGCAATTCCAACTCTATCCGTCAGTTTGATTTGTTGAAAGAAATTGACGGTGAAATCCGTACCGGCGAGGAGCGGCTGCTACAACTGGAACAAACTTTGCAAAGAGATGAGGATGAACTCCGACAGGGGGAGAACATTCATCAATTCGTTTCAGCCAAGCGCCTGGAAATTCAGCAGCTTGATTTTGACATCGCCCAGTTCGAGCTTCAACTGGCAAAGGGAGATGTTACGGTTGAAGAGCCGGAGACAATCTCTGCTAAACGGTCTGAATTTGAAAACCTCGTGCTCCTAGAGAAGGATCTTGACGGCCGTCTGAGGGAGATTCATCATCTGGAAAGAAACCTCCGAGGCATAAGCAAGGAAGTGCGTTCCTTGCAAAAGACAGGGGATACCAGCAAGCTGTCCATTTATGAAGAAGAGATCGGTCATCTCCGGAAACTTCTGACAGAGAACAAACACGTGGATAAAGAACTGGAAAGGGTTCGCGTCAGAAAGGCAGAGGTGGCCGCAGAACTTGGTCCGTGGATTTCTGTCCCAAACCGATCGAAGGAAGGCGAATTGGACACCGGTCAGCTTGTTCAAAAAGTGGAGAAATGCAGAGGGAAGAAGGAGCGGATTGAACAAGAACTCGAAGGCATCAATGCGGCCTTCTACGAAGAACGATTCAAAATTTTGGAGGTTCGCATATTTCAGCACCATCAGCAAATTCGTGAACAGCGGCAGCGCTTGTTAGACCTCGATGCAAGACGCCTTGAGGTCTTAAAGGGTCAAACGGAGAGTACTTCGGACACCCAAACATCTGTGATACAAAAACAGCGACTGGAGAGCAAGAGGTACCTTGACGTATTTGCAGAGGTGCTGCGGGAATCAAGCGCAGGCATTCGTCAGGACGCTATTTCCCGGTTGAGCGATGTTCTGAAGACCCAGCTGTCTCCGAGAGAAATGGATGTTTTTAACCTTATTGTACGCGGCTATCCCGATGATCAGCTTCCCCTTTCCACTTCGGAGCGGTTGCTCGTGTCCGAGATTATTCGTGCCGGGGGGGTTTGCCTGCTGGGCGCCGTTCGGGTTATCTTTGTAAGTGAACTGGCCGCGCGTGTCTTGGATCAAAAGCAACAGGCGCGATTACGGGAGGCATTGAAAGACTTTGGGAATCTGCAAGCCGTGATTTTTGTATGAGTTTTCGTTTAGTATTCGATATCGCCCACCAATAAATCCTCACGTATCGGTTGTATGAATTCTTTAACAACAGACTTGTGTTCGGGGTGATCCGCATAAACGCTCAAGTCCTCGCGGTTTCTGAATTGACTTACGAGCACGAGGGCGTGGGACTGGCCACGCACGCTGAAGTTGCGCCCGGCCCGGATACTCAAGACTTGCGGAATTTTGGCAGACAGTCCGTTTATGGCTTGTATTGCCCTGTCTACTTGTGCCTCTGAAGTAGTGTCCTTAAGACGAAAAAGTACAACGTGATCAACCATCTTGCCTCCTAGAACGTGAATTCAACTTCCATTTTCTTCGTGAAGTATCGATTGTAGATATATTTGGTTCTTGCTTCGATTTTTATCCGGTAGAGACCGGTTGGCATTTGCAGGCGGCCGGATGGAGAAGAGGACGAATCGGCGTTCGCACGAACGGCAATAAATGGCCGACCATCCCTAAAGCCCAGGGGATTCATTGTACGGTCCCAAATCAACGAGTTGGGTCCAATTGACATCCACCGGTTGTTGCAGAGGGTGCTGACATAGCGATCCTGATCGTCATATATTCGTGCTGTCACCATGGAGTATTCGGTCAGCAAGAAATCAAATCGAGGCAGGGAGTCTTGCAGGGAAACTTCAAAATTAAGTACATCCGTTCCGATGTGCAGGTATTGCGCGCTTTCTTTATCTGTCACAAATACCTGACCGAATCGCTTCCAAATTGCGATGGAGCGTGGTTCCAGGAATTCTCCGTCGCCACGCCCAACATGACCAAAAGAGGTTATATAGCGTAAGAACCGGTCAAACTTGTGGATACAGTGAT
>JAGQUY010000345.1:6719-7564 GCA_020438245.1 Bacteroidota bacterium | reverse complement strand
TCGTCGGCCAATCGGCAGTATTCCATCAATATATTCATGGTCGCCGTATGCGTCGTTGGAGTTACTTGAACAGGTACCGATTCAAATCGGAAGACCCCCTCCTGCCATTCGCCCAAATTATATACGGCTTCTTCACCCACGAATTGCTTGTATTCGGCATGCAACAGGCGCCCGTCGTCAAAATAGAGTTCCGCCTTGTCGGCTTCACGGGAAATGGTCAGAACGCCGGTCTTCTTGTTCATGATCAGAAGCTGCAATACGTCCACCAGGCTCAAGTCGCTGAATTTACCGTATAGTCCCTCAGCCATCTGCTGCTCAGCCTGTTTGAAATCGTTTGCTTTGGACAGCATGGCCTGAACCTTGTCCACCAGCTCTTCTTTCTTGATGTTGGATTTCACCAGATAATCGTCCGCTCCGGTTCGAAGACCGCGAAGTTCGGTTGCAACCTGATCGATCGACGTGAGGAACATAAAGGGAACCATCGGAGTCTTCGATGATGTCCTTACTTGCTTGCAGAATTCGAATCCGTCCATCTGCGGCATCATGATATCGGAAATTACCAGATCGGGCAGTTGGGCGTCCACCACTTCAAGCCCTTCCAATCCGTTCTCTGCCTCGATGACCTCAAAATTTTCCTTCTTCAGATTGATGGCCAGGAGCGTTCGAACGGTCTTGTTGTCGTCGACAATGAGAATCTTTTTGCCCATAATCCTTGCTTACGCGTAAATGCCGCGGAGCTTCAGCACTCTTGCGACTCGATCAATGCCCAGAACATAGGCGCCAATTCGTAACGGCTGGTTATGTTTCTGTGCGGTATTGTAGGTTGCTTCGAAACTTTCCATCAT